>JASHQN010000036.1 GCA_030039135.1 Thermoplasmata archaeon
CGACATCGCCTCGCTGCCGGCCGCGCTCGAAGGACGCGCCGGGACCCGGGTCTCGGTCGGTCGTGGGACCCGTGGGAGGACGCGGGGACGGATCGGCATCTAGCTGCCTCGAGACGCGGCCCTCGGACGATCGCTGACGGCCAATCCACGGTAGAGCGCCGGCGGGAGCGACGGCGAGGTTCGGCGCGCCTCGGCGATGGCTCAGCTCGATCGTGAGACTCCGATCGGAGGCGGTGAAGGTTAACCTCGCCGGAGAGATCGCTCCGGTTCCGCGGATCAGCGTCGCGGAGAGCGAGTACGTTCGGGGCGTCTCGTAGAACTCAAGGGCGCAGGACGAGGTCGATTGGGTGACGCGGTTGACCGCGGAGGTCGGCGCGTCCTTTGCAAGAGACTCCGCCACCGGCTCCGCGCGAGGATCGACGATCGGGACGCGTCGTTCGGCCTACCGGGATGCCGACACCGGCGACGCGCGACCGCCGACGGCGTCGCCGGATTAACGTACCACCTTGAACGCGTGCTCGTAGGTGTTCAGTGCCTGGGCCGCTCGGACCCAGAGCGGGACCAGTGCCTCGAGCCACCGAGCCCCGCTCATGTCGCCCACGTCGAACGCCGCGGGCCAGCCGAGCTCGCGCAGGATTTCGGCGGTCTCCTTCTTCGCCGCCGCATCGTTACCGCAAATCAACATCGGTGGTGTGCCCTCCGAGAACTTCGGGTCGATCATGCGAGTGTTACCGACGGTGTTGAAGCACTTGACGACCTTCGCGTTCGGAAGTTTCCGCTGCACCCGCTCCCCGAGGGAATCGGTGGTTCCAACCCAAAGGCCCGGGGGCATCCCGTGCGAGAAATCGAGCGGGTTCGTCGCGTCCAATACGAGCTTGCCCGCGAAGTTGCCGACCCCGGCGAGATCGATCGCAGAGTCGGTTCCGGTACCAATGGTGGCGAGGATGACGATCGAGCCGAACGTCGCCGTGTCCGCGAACGTGCCGGTCGCGAGCTTGCCTTTCACCTGTTTCTTCCATGCCTCGAGCTTGGCGGGATCTCGCGAGCCGATCATCACGTCGTAGCCGTGTTTCGCGAATCCGCTCGCCAGCTGCTTCCCCACGACACCGCTTCCGAGGATCCCCACCTTCTCCTTGGCTGCCATCTCCGCGTACCCCCCCCGATTCTCGTTGCGGAGGAGCGGCCGGATTGTATTTCGCGGTTGCGGAAAATGATGGTCGGCTCCTGCCGGGCGCGGTCGGGAAGGCCGCGGTGACCGGCCGGGCGTCGAACGGAGGGCGGGGTTCGGCGATCGCGACCGAGGGTCGCCCTTCACCGATCCCCGGCGGGTGGAATGCGCCATACTTCGGCACCGTTCCACACCGAGAGGAACAGTTCTTCCGACCACCGGCAGCCCTGCGGGTCGGTCACCAAGAGCATCGTCGACATGTCGACCTTACCGTCGGAGCCGGGGAGGCACAGACCGGCTTGGTCGTCGAGGACGGCGAGGAACAGGTGGACTTCCGGCACCGACTTGATCGGAAAGTTGCGTTGGATCTCCCGACCCGACCGCTTCTCGTCTTGGAGGAGACGACGCGGCCGGACCACCCGGACGTCGGCTCCTCGCGCCGCCTTCTCCCGCAAGATCGGCAGCGCCTGCTCGAACCGCTGCTCCGTGATCACCCAGATCCGTCGCTGGACCGTACGGAGGGCCGACTCCTGCGCCGCGACGACGTCGTACGTGCCGGCGACGAACGCACCCTTGCTCAGCTCCCCCAGGCGCTCGACGAAGGGAAGTCCCAGCACCGGTACCTGGTGGCAGAGAATGTACTGTCGGTGGGTCTGCAGAAACTCGAGGAACGGTAACCCCATCCGGAACGTCTCGGCAAGGTGGGTCGGCTCGTACTCTCCCCGGACGTTCTTCGTCACGAGGCCGGCCGCAACCAATCGATTCAGGTGGCGAGTGGTCTCCGAACCGGTGATCGAGAGGCTGTGCGCGATTTGCGAGTGCTTGAGCGGCTTCTTGACCAGGGCATCGAGGATACCGAGTCGCTCGGGGGAGGCAATCTCGAAAAGGAAGCGGGAAAGGTCCTCCGAGGCCATGACGGGCCGACTGTTTCGATGGATACTAATCCCTTAGGACGGGGCGCGCGCGGGATATTTGAGGCGTAAGCCGCATGAGCTCGGCACGCATCCGTGACGCGAAGGTTCAACGCCCTCATGCTCGTGGTTCATCTCGATAGTTGGCTTCGCGAGTTCGGCCCGCGGCGGAGCGAGAAGGTCGCCGCGAAATCCGTGGAGCAGCTCCTCGACGTCTTGGAGGGCCGATACCCCCGGTTGCGGTTCAAGCTCCGGGACGAGACCGGGCAGCTGCGTCGGTACGTCCGGGTTTTCGTCGACGGCGAGGACGTCAGCGGCACCACGGGAGTCTCGACGTCGCTCGCCCGCGCTCAGACGGTTGACATCTTGCACTCGATCGCGGGCGGATAGGAAGGAGAAGACGATGAAGCGGGACGATAAGGTACGGATTCTGTTGGGTACGCGAAAGGGCACCTACGTCGTGGAAGGCAACCGGCGGCGCCGAGATTGGAAGATCGGATCCGTCGCGCATTCCGGGAACGAGGTCTATCACGTCGTGGCGGATCCCCGGCACCCCGGCGATCTCTATGCCGCCGTGAACAATGCTTTCTGGGGCCCGACCGTCCAACGCTCCCGCAATTGGGGGAAAACCTGGACCGAGATCGCGACCCCGCTCACTCCCCTACAGAAGGACCGCGAGCCCGAGCTCGACGAGTCGTCCCCCACGACCCCCGTTCCGAGGCCGCTCAACAACCTGTGGCACATCGAGCCCGGGCTCCCGAGCGAACCGGACGTGCTCTACTTGGGCGCGGACCCGCACCTGCTCTTCCGCACCCGGGACCGGGGGGAGAGCTGGGAGCCGATCCCGAGCATCAACGACCATCCCGACAAGAAGAAATGGGCCCCGGGGGCCGGTGGCGCGTGCCTCCACACGATCCTCATCGACCCTCGCGACCCCCGGCTGCTCTACGTGGGCCTGTCGGCGGTGGGCACGTTCCGATCGGAGGACGGCGGGCAGAGCTGGCGACCGAGAAACAAGGGAGTGGAGGCGCCGTTTCTCCCCGACAAGCATCCCGAGACCGGACAGTGCGTTCATCACGTGGCCCCCGACGCGGCCGATCCGGACACGTTCTATCGGCAGGACCACGGGGGGATGTACGTCTCCCATGACCGGATGGATTCGTGGGTCCGGATCGGAAAGCCGCTCGGCGACGACTTCGGATTCGGGGTATCGTCCCCCGCCTCGGCTCCGGGGAAGGCGTACTTCGTCCGGCTCGACGGACCGGCGCGCATCACGGGAGAGGGATACTTCCAGGTGCACGAGTGGAACGACCGGGCCCGGAAGTGGCGCAAGCTCGTCTCCCCCGGTGCGTTTCCCGGCCACTTCGGGGTGCACCGCGAAGGCGTCACGACGGACAACCTCGAGCCGCCGGGCATCTACGTGGGCACCACCACGGGACAGCTCTTCGTCAGCCCGGACGCGGGGAAGACCTGGAGGTTGATCCCGTACCAGTTCCCCGGCATCCACTCGGTGAGCGTCGCGAACCCGACCGCGCGCTGACCACTATACCGGGTCGATCACCCGCTGACGACGATAGGACGCATCCGGCGGACCTCCGGATGGAGCCACGCGACGGTACGTTGAGTCTCCCGGGCGCCGAAATCCCGAGAACAAAGCGGACGGCCCCGCCGGGATTCGAAAGCGGGCCCGAGGGGATTCGAACCCCTGATCTTGCGGTTAAGAGCCGCCTGCTCTACCGGGCTGAGCTACGGGCCCACGGACGGCTCGGGCGGACCTGACCGCGGGAGATAAAGACTCGCGCGGCGCACGATCATCGCTTCAGCCGCTCGAGCGCGGCGGTGACCATGAGGGGAAAGAGGACGGTGATGTCGCCCTCGACGTTCGTGTGCCGCGCGCGCGGCTTGAGCTTGCCCCACGACACGGCCTCGCGCGTGCGAGCTCCCGAGAGGCTGCCGTCCCACTCTACCGCGGTCGTGAGGTAGAGCGCGGCGTCCAGCCCGCCCCGGAACTGGTTCCACCAGATCGTGTGGTGCTTCGAGATCCCTCCGCCGAGCACGATCGCCCCCGTGCGCGACGCGTCGAAGACGAGGTCGCTCAGCGACTGCTCGTCGGCGAAGAGATCGACCACGAGGTCGCGGTGGTCCTGCCAGAAAAGCCAGAGCTGCGAGCCGACCGCGCCGTCCGTGATGCCGGGCACGATCACCGGCACGCCGCGTTCGAACGCGGCCCGCAGCAGGCTCGACGTCGCCGAGGCGGGGATCGCCTCGCCGATCGCACGCGCGAGCGCTTGGGTCGAGAGCGACCGCACTCCGCTCGCCCAGAGCCGGCGAAGGATCCGCCGCATCGCGCGCTCGATCGTCGGCCCGTAGTTCGCCTCCGGGATCACGACGTTCCCGAGCCGATGGAGATGGCGGCGGTGCAGGGCGGCGTCGTCGAGGTCCCACGCTCCGTGGAAGTACGGGCGCATCGATCGCGCGAGATCGTGATCGAGCGTGCCGCACGTCGTGATCACCGCGTCGACGTAGCCGTCGCGGACGAGCGACGCGAGGACCCCGCGGGTTCCCGTCGCCACGATATCGGCCGGGAACGAGAGAAACCGTGTCATCTTGCGGTCGGCGAGCATCCGGGTGAGGAGATCGACCCCCTCGGCGACCTGCTTCGCACTGAACCCCCCCGCGGCCTCCATCCGACGGAAGAGCTCGGGGAGACCCGGCGCGTCGTCGATGCGGAGATCCTCGACCCGGCGCGCCATGGCGGCGTGGGAGTCCCCCGCGGTTAAAGCGCTACGGTGAGGCCGAGGCTGAGCGAGTGGAAGACGAGCAGGTAGGCCACGATGTAGCCGGCGAGCGCGCCGCCGTTCAGGAACGGGAGGCCCGCCTGTGCGTTCCCTCGAAGGACGATCCGCATGAGAGCGGCGTAGCCCACCAGCGAGCCGAGCAGCGCCCCGATCGAGGCCCAGATGTTCCCCCCGATGCCGAGGAACGCGGGATGCGCCGGCAGCCAAACGAACGCCGAGACGACGAGCGTCCCCGGGATCACGACGTCCCCGAGGCCCATGAAGAGCGCCTCGCGCTGCTCGACCGGCTGCGCCCGGACCTCCTTCAAGCTCGGCGCGGCGGGATAGTCGTATCCGCTTGAGTCGGGCATCACCATCAGGATCGGGAGCTTCATGTCGGTCACGACCTCGGCGAGGCTGACCATGTGCTTCGTCCCGTAGACGGCGATCGCGTCGTAGATGAGGAGCGCGATGAGGAGGATGAACGCGGGGAGGATCGCGAAGGAGATCCCGAGGATCGCGATGAGCGATCCGGCCGCGAGAAAGCCGACGAGATCGATGACCCACCACTGCGGTTCCATGAGGAGAGCGAGGTAGAGGATCGCGCTCACCCCCGCCGCGACGACGAGGGCCGGTACGACCACGAGCTCGGCGCCGTAGGGCGGAAGCAGGACGAGGGACGGCGGAACGAGCGCGAACGTGGCGTAGAGGGTGATGTAGAGCGCCGCGGCGATCCCGATGAGGATCAGGTGCCGCAGGGCGGAGGCCCCGCCCTGGCGACGGGCGACGAAGAGGATCCCGAGCGGAGCGATGACGATGATGAGGATGATCTCGAGGGGTGCCGCGGCGCTCTGCGGGTTCGAGGTCGACGAGAGCCCCGCCGCCCGGAACGGGTCGGCGAGGACGATCGCGACGAGTTGGGCGCCGACGTAGAGCGCGAGGAGCCCGATCCAGCGGATGCTCCGCATGATGGGCTACGGCTGCACGATGGCGTAGGCGTTGTTTCCGAGGACCTTGGTCACCTTCGCGTTGACGGTCACCCCGCGTTGGGTCGCGCCGGTGACGAAGATCACGAACCCTTCCTTCTTCGCCACGCCGTCCCCGCGGCGGCCGACGTCCTCGATCGTCAGCCGGTAGATCTCCCCGACGAGGACCGGCGTCTTCGGTCGCTCGGGCGCGACGACCCGGCGAACGGTCACTGGACGCTGCGCCCCGCACGCCTCGCAGATGAGGAGAGTCAGCCGGCCCTCTTTCTTGAGGTGGGTGTCGGGTCGCCGGCACTCCGAGCAGATCACGTACTTCGCGGTGTACTCCCGGACCCGTTGCGAGATCTGGTCCTTCGTCAGGCGCGACTTGAGGACGCCGCGCGGCAGGTCGAGCACCCCCGGGCATCCGAGCTCCTTCGCGAGGTACTGGATGAGATGGTCCGGCTCGCGGCGAAGGACGCCGCAGATCTCCTGGAAGTTGCGGACGACCGTGTTCTTCCCATCGGACATGACGTCCGCGTCCGGGACCTGGAACCGCTCGGCGCCCGTTTGCACGGGCGGTAGCTTCTCGCGAGCTCGTTCGAGCAGCGCCTGGTAACTCTCCATCGGAACAGCTATAGACCCGGGGCCAGGGGATAACGTTACCCTCAAGCCCAGCGCGGCGCCGGGTCGTCGGGGAAGTCGCGCAGGACGTCGAGCACCCTTGCGATGTCCGGCCCGCGAACGACCGCCGTCGCGGCCCGTTCGACGATCTCGTCCTCCGGTCGGAACGCGACCCCGACGCGGCTGCGGCGGAAGAGGCCCACGTCAATCTCCGAATTCCCGACCGACGCGGTCTCGGCCGGGTCGATCGCGAGCTGGGACTGCAGATCGGCGAGAACGTCCTCCTTCCGGTGGATCGGGACCCGGACGATTCCCTCCCCCGTGAGCCGGCCGTCGGGATGCACGCGGAACCCGTTGGCGAGCACGATGTCCATCCCGAGCTCCCGACCGATCCGGTGCGCGAGGAGATCGATGCCCCCGCTCACGATCGCGGTGCGGACCCCGCGGGCCCGGAGTCCCTTCATGAGGTCGTGAGCGCCGGGGACGAGCGGCGCGCGGTCCAAGATCGCCTCGATCTCGTCGATCGAGAGGTCCGGCCGATGTCGCCACCAGATGCGGATGTCCGAACGGATGAACTCGAGGTCGTCGATCTCGTAGGCCATGAACTGGCGCAGACCCTCCGGGTTCGCGGCCCCAAAGTGCGCGTGCACGCTGGCCCACGAGCTCGGGATGTCGACGAGGGTCCCATCCATGTCGAACGCGACGAGCCTAAGCACGATCGCCCCTCGCGATCGCGTCGGCGCGGTCGAGAACGCGGTCGGACGGGCGGACCGCCCACGCGGCGAGGTTCGAGTCCGCCTGCTCCGGCCGGCTCATGCCGATCACCGGGGCGGCTCCCTGGCGCTCGAGCCAGTGGAGCGCGATCGACGCGAGAGGGACCTTCGCCTCGTCGGCAAGGGAGCGGAGCTCCCGAGCCCGCTCGAGGACGGTCGGGAGCCGGTCGGGTTCGAAGAGGCGGTGCGCGAACCGGCGGACCTCGGCCGGGATCCGCTTGCCATCGAGGTGGCGTCCGTGAAGGAGACCTCGGGCCAGGGGGGTGTAGGCTTCGATCAGGATCTGATGGTCGCGGCAGTAGCCGAGGATCGGCTCGGCCTCGTCGCGATCGAACAGGTTGTAGCGGACCTGGTTCACCGCGATCCGGGCCTCCCGGAGGCCCTTCGTCGCAGCCTCGAGCTCCTCGACCGAGAAGTTCGAGACACCGATCGCGCCGATCTTCCCCTCCTTCCACAGACCCTCGAGCGTTGCCATGGTCTCGTCGATCGGGACGTGCGGGTCGGGGGCGTGCACTAGATACAGGTCGACCGCGTGTCGTCCCAGCCGCTCGAGGCTGCTGATCAGGCTGGCCCGAACCTGCGCGGGCCTCAGATGCTCCCAGGAGACCTTGGTGGCGACGAAGGAATCCGACGCCCCGCCGGCCGCGCGCCGCAGCACCTCCCCGAGCAGCCGCTCGGACCGTCCGTTGCCGTAGACCTCGGCGGTATCGAACCAGCGGAACCCGATCTCGTAGGCGCGACCGATCGTCGCCTTCGTCCTCGCCTCGTCCTCGGGCGACCAGCGACCGAGCGCCCACAGTCCGACGCCGAGCGCGGGATGCGCCTTCGTGGAGCCCGCGAGCGGCACGCTCCCGATCGGGGGCGAAGGTGCGGGCCGCGCCCCTCCCGCCTTCCCTCGGCGCGTTCGGGCAGGCGAGCCGGCCGGAGGGGTCATGACGACGCTCCCTGAGCGGCGTCCGGGCTCAGGTGCTCGTCGATCCGCCCGATCCGCTCGGCGATCTCCCGCGCCTTCTCCTCGGTTTCCCGCACGACGTCGGGCGGTGCTCGAGCGCGGAAGCCGGGATCGGCGAGCCGCGCGCGCGCCTTTTCGAGCAGCCCCGAGAGCTTCTCCCGCTCACGCGTCAGCGCCTCGAGGGTGACCGGGCCCTTCGCCGGCCGCTCGACGTAGCATTCGCCCAGCACCGCGACCCGGCTCGCGGCCCCGCTGGGGGCCGGCGCCTCCGCCGGCAGCAGCTCGAGCGAGCCGACCCGGGTGAGCCGCCCCACCGTCGCCCGCTCTCGATCGAGGACCCGGGCGACCTCGGGCCCGGCCGGCCGGATCCAGGCGGAGGGGGTCGCGGGGATCGGGATCCGCTCCTCCGCCCTCAGGTTGCGCAGGAGGCGGACGGCCTCGAGGACGGTCTCCATCTCGACCTCCGCGACGGGATCGGCCGGCGCTTCGTCGGCCGGGGGCCAGGCGGCCGTGGCGAGCAGATCGCCGTCGTGGGGCAGCGCGTGCCAGAGCTCCTCGGTGATGTGCGGCACGAACGGGTGCAGCCACCGGAGCGTGCGGTCGACGACGAAGAGGAGCGTCGCCCGGGACGAGCGAGCGGCGATCTCGCCGCGCCGTCCGCTGAGCGATTCCTTGGCGATCTCGACGTACCGGTCGGCGAGGTCGTGCCAGACGAACTGGTAGAGCGCCGACGCGGCGCCCGTCGGCTCGAACTCGCCGAGCGCCGTCCCGACGGCCTCGGCCGTGCGGCGCGAGCGCGAGAGGATCCACCGGTCCTCGAGCGCCGCGGTCGCGGGGAGGCGCGGGGGTCCCAAGACGGGGGCGGTGCCCGCCGGCACGTGCGGGAGAGTGAATCGGACGAGGTTCCACAGCTTGGTGAGGAAGTTCCGCGCCGAGTCCAGGGACGAGGTCCCGAACGGCCCGTCCTCGCTCGTCGGGTTCGGGAAGACGAGCGCAAAGCGGAGAGCGTCCGCCCCTCGTTCCGCGATGACGTCGAGCGGGTCGGGCGAGTTCCCGAGATGCTTCGACATGCGGCGGGCCTCGGCGTCGAGGACCATGCCGGTGAAGTAGACGTCGGCGAACGGGCGCTGCCCGGTGAACCGGTAGCCCGACATCATCATCCGGGCGACCCAGAAGAACATGATGTCGCGCGCGGTGACGAGCACGGACGTCGGATAGTACCGGTCGAGGAGCGCGGTCGGCTCGGGCCATCCGAGCGCCGCGAACGGCCAGAGCCAGGACGTGAACCACGTGTCGAGCACGTCCGGGTCGGCGACCAGGTCGCGCGATCCGCAGTGGGCGCAGGCGGTGGGGGGCTCGACCGTGACGGTGTCGCGGCCGCACGCGCGGCAGGTCGCGACCGGGATCGGGTGTCCCCAGACGATCTGCCGGGAGATGCACCAATCCTGGATCCCCTCCATCCAACGGAAGAACGAGGCGGTCCAGCGAGCGGGATGGAGTCGGATCTCCCCCGCGCGGACCGCCGCGAGGACGGGCTCGGCCAGCGGGGCCATCCGCACGAACCACTGACGTGAGATCCGCGGCTCGATCACCGCGTCCGACCGATCCGACCGGCCGATCGTGTGCCGGTAGGGCTCGGCCCGGACGAGGAGGTCGTCGCGCGCGAGGGCGTCGATCACCTTCGCCCTCGCCGTGTCCCGATCGAGGCCGCGGAACGGCGCCGGGACCCACGGCCCGGTGAGCCTCGCTTCTTCGTCGAAGATCTCCGTCGGTTCGGCGAGGTCCGGATGGCGACCGGCGATCTCGCGGTCGACCGGATCGTGTCGCGGCGTGATCTTCAGCGCGCCGGCCCCGAAGGTCGGATCGACCGCACGGTCGGGGATCACCGGCACGCGACGGTGGCAGAGCGGGACGATCACGAACCGGCCGATCGCGTCCGAGTACCGCGCGTCGTCCGGATGGACCGCGACCGCGACGTCGCCGAAGATCGTCTCGGGCCGGACCGTCGCGACCTCGATCCCTCCGAGGCCAGCGTCGGCCCACGGGTAGCGCACGAAGACGAGGCTTGTCTCCTCCTCCACGGCGTTCACCTCGAGATCGGAGACCGCCGTCCGGAGGCGGGGGTCCCAGTTCACCATCCGCTCGCCGCGGTAGACTAGCCCCTGCCGGTAGAGCGCGACGAACGCCTCGCGGGTCGCGCGCACGCTCGCCGCGTCCAAGGTGTAGCGATACCGGTCCCAGTCGACGGAGAACCCGCCGGCGCGCGTCTGCTCCCGGATCCTCGCCTCGTGCTCGGCCCGCCATCGCTCGATCTCGGCCAGGAGCTCCTCCCGTGGCATCTCCTCCGCGCGGGCGCCCTGGCGCGCGAGCCGGCGCCGGACCTCGACCTGCGTCGCGAGCCCCGCGTGGTCGAGGCCGGGAACCCAGAGCGTCGCCGCGCCCTGCATCCGGTGCTGCCGAGCGAGCACGTCCATGACCGTGTCGCCGAGCATGTGACCCAGATGGAGGACCCCCGTGACGTTCGGTGGGGGGAGCACCAGCGAGAACCGCACGCCCCCCGGGCGCTCCGGAGCCCGAAACGCGTGCGCCCGCTCCCAGGCATCCTGCCAACGGGCCTCGAAAGCCTTGGGCTCGAATCGAGGGGGGAGGGACGGTACGCTCAGGTCGACCGACCTCCCGAGCGCCACAGCGCGAACGGCGACGCCGCAGCGAGCTCGGCGACCGCGACCAGCCCCATCCACGCGACTGGGGCGGCCCCTGGCGCGAGACGGTAAGCGAGGAGCGGGAGCGCGGCGAGGATGAGGCCGGGGATCGCCACGAGCACGGCGTAGAACGCGCCCGAGTAGAGGTTGACGATGGGCAGTCCACGCGCCCTCGCGCGGCGGAACAGGATGCCGAGCTCGACGAACGCGGCGGCGACGACCGCGGGGAGTTCGGCCGCGATGAACTCAAAGAACGTGAGGGGCCGATCGACCCGGAGGGCCGTCAGACCGAGCACGAGCCCGGCCGCGACGAGATAGATCGTCGCGACGAGGGCGGTCTTCCCGAGCACGATCGAGCTGTCACGGATCGGGAGCGTCCGCCCGTAGGAGTAGGCATTCACCTCGATCGCGAAGAACGCCGGGCCGAAGAAGGTTGCGAGCAGCGCCGAGGTCGTCACGGCGCCCAGGCCGAGGGCGAAGGCTCCGTTGGTGCCCGTCCCTGTCACGAAGGTGAAGAGCCCGATGGCAAGGCCGTCCAACGCGGGGAAGAGGATGAGGAAGGCGTACCCCGGGGTCCGGCTGGCGATGCGGAGGTCCTTCGTCAGCACGGCCCGCGCGGCGCTTTGCGGGAAGAGCGCGATGGATCGCGCGTCGACCTCGCGGGCCGCGAGGGGGGGAGCGATCCCGACACGCCGCACGGCCCCCATGAGCCAGACGGCTGAGGCCGACGCGAGGAGGAGGTAGCCCGCCGAGGCGATCGCCACCACGACGGCGCTCGCGGGGGCGAGGAAGAGGGAACCCGTTCCGGCGGCGAGCGGTGGGAGGACCGCGAAGGTGAACGGGAATGCCGCCAGGAGGAGGTCGGTCGCGACGGAGGGGCCTCCTTGGATTGTGCGGGCGACCAGGGCGACGAGTCCCGGGGCGGCGACGACGAGCCCGAACATCGCGAACGCCGGAAGGACCCAGAGGACGAGGTAGGTCCAGCGCACGAGCGTGGGCCCGCCTCCGCCTCGCGAACCCTGGATCCGACGCACGAAGGCCCGACCCGTGAGCAGGGCCAGCGCGAGGGCGAACGCGACGCCGGTCGCGACGCCGGGCAGGATGGCGACGCCGGCGCCCGGCCCCAGGACCGCGCCCACGAAGAGCGGAGTGGCGAGGAGCACCGAGAGTGCGGGCAGGTCGAACAGGCGCAGGTAGAGCAGCCCCGCAGCACGGCCCAACGTCCGGTCGTCGATCGGAAGGGGCTCGAGGACGGCGAGCACTCCCGAGGCAAGGAACGTCGGCAGAACCTGAAGTCCAGTCCACCAGAGGAACGCGAGGTCCAGGCTGATGAGGCCCGTGAGGACCCCCGCGTCAAAGACCGGTACCGACACGAACACCCCAAAGAACGGCCGGGTGGTGATCGCCGGGGCCAGGTGGAGGAGGAACGCCGCGCCGGCGCAGAGGAAGAGGAGCACCAGCGCGACGATCGTCTTGCTCTGAACGACGCGGCGCCGGGCGCGCCGGACCATCCGCTCGGCCCGGTCGCCGAAGACGCTGTTCCCCTGACGGAGCGCGTAGATCGCCTGCAGCGAGAGCTCGGTGAACGCGACGTTGCTGATCCGCCAGGCTTCGCGCCAGCCCATCCTACAGCCCTTCCAGGGCCCGGACCGCCGCGTCGAGACCCTCGTCCTCCCGAGTGAGACGAAGGAAGATCTCCTCGAGCGTCTCGTCGCCGTGCGCCCCCCGCTCCCGGAGCACGGCGAGTGAGCCCTCCGCTCTCAGCACGCCCCGGTCCAGGATCGCGACCCGGTGGCAGAGCTGCTCGGCGATCTCCATGGTGTGGGTCGAGAACAGCACGCCGCGCGCCCCGGTGGCGACGTATCGAGCGAGGAGCTCCTTCATGATCCGCACCGACCGCGGATCGAGGCTGTGGAGCGGCTCGTCCAGGACGAGCAGCGGCGGCTGGTGGAGCAAGGCCGCGATGAGGAGCACCTTTTGCCGCGTTCCGTTCGAGAGCGCGGCGATCGGTTCGTCGAACTCCGTCTCGAGCCGGAACGCCGCTGCGTAGCTCTCGGCGCGGGTCGACGCCGTGCCGGCGTCGAGGTGACGCACGCTCGCCACGAACTCGAGGAACTCCCGCGGGGTGAGCGCCTCGTAGAGAAGGGAGGTCTCGGGGACATAGCCGATCCGCTGCTTGGCCGCAAGGCCGTTCGCGATCGCGTCGACGCCGAAGACCCGGATGTGGCCCTCCCGCGGCGGGACGAGCCCCACGATCGCCTTGATCGTGCTCGACTTGCCCGCCCCATTCGCTCCGAGCAGCCCGTAGATCTCCCCGGGACGTACGGTGAACGAGAGGTGGTCGACGGCGGATCGCTCTCCGTACGCGACCGAGAGGGCCTCGACGGCGAGCGGGATCCGCTCGCTGCCGGGCAGGGGCGCTGCCACGACGGTACCTGCGGCGCCCGCGGCGTATAAGCCGCTCGGCGGGAGGTGCCGCTAGCGCGGCCGGACGAGCGGGAAGAGGATGACGTCCTTGATCGACGAGGCCCCTGTGAGTCCCATCACGAGCCGGTCGACCCCGACCCCGATCCCGGTGGCCGGAGGCATCCCGTGGGCGAGCGCCCGAACGAAATCGGCGTCGTAGGCGTACGTGTCGCCCCCGCGCGCGACGAGCTGCTCGCGGAACCTTCGCTCTTGCTCGTCCGGATCGTTGAGCTCCGTGTAGGCGTTCCCGAGCTCGGTCTGGCGATAGAACATCTCGAACCGCTCGACCCGGCCCGGCTTCGAGCGGTGGCGCTTCGCGAGCGGGGTCGTCGCCGCCGGGTGATCGACGACGAACGTGAGCGCCTCCAGGTGAGGCTCTACGTAATGCTCGAAGAGCTTGTCGAGGAACGTCCCCGCCGGAGAGTCGTCCGGCACGGTCGATCCGGCCGCCCGAGCGAGGGCCCGCAGTTCCTCGCGGCTCTTCGACAGGAGATCCGGAATCCCGCTGCGCCGTTCGAGCTCGTCGACAAAGTCGACGGTAGCGAACGGCGGCTTGAAGTCCTTGGCCCCGCGCTCGGCGCCCGGGGAGTTCGGAAGCCACTCGCGGACGTGGTCGGCGAGGTGCTCGAAGAGTCGCTCGATCAGCCGGCGCATGTCATGGTAGTCCGCGTACGCCCAGTAGGCCTCGAGCTCGGTGAATTCGGGCGAATGGGTCGAGTCCATGTCCTCGTTCCGGAACGTCCGGCCGAGCTCGTAGACCCGCTCCATTCCGCCGACCAGGAGGCGTTTGAGCGGCAGCTCGAGCGAGATCCGGAGCTGGAGCTCCGCGTCGAGGTAGCTTGAGCGGGTGACGAACGGCTTCGCGGCCGCCCCGCTCGCGATGGGGAGGAGGATCGGCGTCTCGACCTCGAGGAACCCGGCGGCGTCCAGGTACCGGCGCATCTCCCGCAGGAGCAACGTCCGGGCTCGGAACAGCTCGCGGGTCTCGGGCGAAGCCAAAAGGTCGAGGTACCGCCGGCGGATCCGCTCTTCGACGTCCTGGAGCCCGTGGTACTTTTCCGGCGGCGGGGCGATCGCCTTCGCGAGCAGCGTCAGCTGCCCGACCGCGAGGGACGGCTCCCCCCGCTTCGAGACCGCCGGGTGGCCTTCGGCGCCGAGGATGTCACCGGGGTCGAGGTCGGCGAGCCACCGTCGGTAGGTTTCGTCTCCGAGCGTGTCCGATCGCAGGAGGAGCTGGAGCGAGCCGGTGCGGTCTTCCAGGTCCACGAAAGCCGCGCGTCCGTGCACCCGGATCGCCTTCACGCGGCCGGCGACCCGCATCGTCTCATCCGGCCGCTCGCCCCCGGGCTCCATCGTCGCGCTGGCGGCGCGGACTCGATCGGTGGGGACCCGCCCGACAAAGGACCACGGGTACGGCTCGAGACCCGCGATCCGCCACCGCTCGACCTTCGCACGACGCTCGCGCTCGAGCG
>JASHQN010000037.1 GCA_030039135.1 Thermoplasmata archaeon
GCCTACCTCCACCGCCGCGGTGGGCACGTAGATCAGCGGAAGATCGCTGCTTTCGCAAAGCAGAGGTCGGGGGTTCAAATCCCCCCGTGTCCACTACCCGTATTCCTTCCGGGGCCCGCGCAATCTTGACCGGGTCCCCGAGCAGACGATCGCCGACCGCGTTGGGCTCGGTCCCGGAAGAGCATCGCGAACCCGGCGCTTGGCGCGGAATCTGCTCGCTTCGGCGTTCGTCTGTTACGACGGGCTCGTCTCCTGCGATTTCGTCGGGGTGCGTCGGCCGTTCGGGCGAACTAATCCTTAGTGAGCGTCGCCACGTCCTTCTGCGGGTCGCCCACCATCTTCCGAGGGTCGACGATCCGGTCGAACTCCTCCGCGGTCACGAACCCGCTCCCGATCGCGGCCTCCCGCAGCGTCAGGTTCTCGTCGAGCGCACGGTGGGCGATCGCCGCCGCCTTGTCGTAGCCGATGACCGGGCTCAGCGCGGTCACGAGCATCAGCGACTCGCCCACGTACCGCTCGACCCGCGCTCGATCGAGCTCGACCCCGGTGACGCTGTACTTCGTCAGCTTCGTCGCGGCGTCTCCCAGGATCCGCGCGCAATGCAGGACGTTGTTGATGATGATCGGACGCATGGTGTTGAGCTCGAAGTTACCCTGCGACCCGGCGAAGGCGACCGCAGAGTCCTCGGCGAGCACCTGGATGCACACCATGACCGTCGCCTCCTCTTGGGTCGGGTTCACCTTGCCCGGCATGATGGAGCTGCCGGGCTCGTTCGAGGGAAGGATGAGCTCGTGGAGGCCGGCGCGCGGTCCGCTTCCCAGCCAGCGAAGGTCGTTCGCGATCTTCATCATCGCCACTGCGAGAGCTCTCAGGCCGGCGCTCGCGGCCACCATCGCGTCGAGCGATCCCTGGGCCGCGTACTTGTTGGGCGCCGAAGCGAAAGGCTGGCCCGTCATCCTCGCGAGCTCCGCGGCCACCTCCTCGCCGAAGCCCGCAGGTGCGTTCAGACCGGTCCCCACCGCGGTGCCCCCGATCGCGAGCTGGTAGAGCCCCGGCAGCGTGCCCGCCATGACTCCGAGGGCGGCGTCCAGTTGCGCCGCGTAACCGGACCACTCCTGACCCACGGTGAGCGGTGTGGCGTCCTGGAGGTGGGTCCGGCCGATCTTCACCACATCGACCCACGCCCGGGCCTTCGTGGCGATCGCCTTCCGAAGGGCGGAGATGGCCGGCATCAGCCGGCCCTGGACCTCGAGGACCGTGGCGAGGTGCATCGCCGTTGGGAACGTGTCATTGGACGACTGGCCCATGTTCACGTCGTCGTTCGGGTGGACGGGGTGCTTCGAGCCGAGCGTTCCGCCGACGAGCTGGATGGCCCGGTTGCTGACCACCTCGTTGACGTTCATGTTCGACTGCGTGCCGGAACCGGTCTGCCACACGTAGAGCGGGAACTCGGTGTCGAGCTTGCCCGAGATGACTTCGTCGCAGACGCGAACGATGAGGTCCGACTTCCACTGGGGAAGCCGGCCCGAGCGCGCGTTCACGATGGCGGCGGCCTTCTTCACGTAGCCATAGGCGTGGTATACCTCGACCGGCATCCGGTCGTTCCCGATCGAGAAGTGGATGAGCGAGCGCTGGGTCTGGGCCCCCCAATAGTGCTCCGCGGGGACCTCGATCTCGCCCATGGAGTCGCTCTCGACTCGAACTCCGGTCCTGCCGGTCCCGATCGGAAGATCCTGAACGGGGGGCGGCGGACCGGACGCCCCGACCTTGCCCGCCATGACCTTAGCTGCCGCTCCTCGGCTCGGCCCGGTTACGCCACCGGTGCGTAGTCCGCCCGATAGAGCAACCCGCGGAGCCAGAGATTGATGTCCTTGGGCCTCTCCACCCGGGCGAATCCCCGATCGAAGATCACGCCGGCGACCGCCTCGGCAGTGCGAATCTCGGCTTCGAGGACGTCCTTCTGCAGCGGGAACAGCAGCCCGAGGTTCCTCTGCTCGTCCGTGACCTGATCTGCAATGGCCCGAGCGGCCGTGATGAACATCTCGTCGGTCACCCGACGGGTGTTGGTGGCGTAGACGGCGAGCCCGACCGCCGGGTAGACATAGAAATTGTTCGCCTGCCCCGGCAGGTACGTCTTGCCGTTGTACATTACCGGAGGGAACTGGACTCCCGCGGCGTAGAGCGCCTGGCCCCGGGTCCATTCGTAGGCCTGGGCCGGCGTGCACTCGGCCTTTTCCGTGGGGTTCGAGAGCGCGAAGATGATCGGTCGGCTGCTCGCGCGCGCCATCGTCTCGATCACAGGCTGTGTGAACGCGCGTCCGACGGTGCTGACGCCGATGAGGATGGTCGGCTTCACGGACTCGACCACGGCTCGGAGGTCTCTGCTGGGAGCATGGGGGTGTGCGTAGAGCTTCTGCTCGGCCAGCAGATCCGTTCGAGACGGTTCCAGGAGGCCGTTGATGTCGAACATCCAGATCCGACGGCGGGCTTCCTCGTCCGAAAGCCCTTCGAGCTTCATCGCCGAGACGATCATCCGAGCATTGCCGAGGCCCGCCGACCCCGCGCCGAAGAAGAGCACCGTCTGGTCGCGGAATTTTTCCTTCTTGATCGCGAGGGCGTTGAACAGCCCCGCGACCACGATGCTACCCGTTCCCTGGATGTCGTCGTTGAAGCACGAGACCTTGTCCTGGTATCGAGCGAGGAACCGTACGGCGTCGGTCCCGCGCCAGTCCTCGAAGTGGATGCAGCAGTTCGGGAACACCTGCTGGACCGCGTCCACGAACTCGTCGACGAAGACGGTCATCTCGTCGTCCGACGGACGGCGCTGGCGCAGGCCCAGGTAGAGCGGGTCGGCGAGTAGCCCCTCGTTCTCGGTACCACAATCGAGGAGGATCGGGAGGAGAGCACGCTGTGGGACCGCGGCACACGCCGTGTACAACTGCAGCTTTCCGATGGGAATCCCCATCCCGTTCGCGCCGAGGTCGCCGAGCCCGAGGATCCGTCCTCCCGTGCTCACGCAGATGACACGGACGTCCTTCACGGGCCAGTTCTCGAGGACCTGGCGTACTCGTCCCTGGTGCTCGAGCGAGACGTACATGCCCCGGGGTCGGCGGTAAAGATGTCCGAACTTGAGGCAGGCGTAGCCGACGGTCGGGTCGTAGAGGATCGGTAGGAAGTAGGCCGGGTCGGCCATGACGAGTCGATAGAACAGCGTCTCGTCCGTGTCGGCGAGCTGGTTGAGGTAGATGTAGCGCTCAAGGTCGTCCGGCTTGCTCGCGAGCTGCTGCTTGGCGCGATCGACCTGGCGGTCGATGGTCTCGACGGAAGTGGGGAGGAGGCCCTCGAGGCCGAGAGCCGCCCTTTCCGGAAGGGTGAAGGCGGTGCCGTGGTTGAGCAAGGGCGTGTTGAGCAGATCCACTCCCTTTAGCGCCGTCCGCGCGGTTGCTCCCGACTGAGCCGACATACTAAATCCTCACCTCGCTCGTCCGGCCTCGCTCCGAGCGCTACGGAACGAACCCGGCCCCGAATCGGGCCGGTGGGATATAATGAATGGCGGCACGAACGTCGTGTGCTTCGTAGCGGCTCGCAACCGAGCGCTGGCCGAAGGGTTGCGTTCGGGCGTAGGATCCGGTTCGGGAGTCGGAGGCTCGCCCGACGGTTCTCCTACCGAGGTTGGCCTGCGGGTCAACGGAGGCAAGAAGTACGGCTGTCGTACAGACGGCCGGAAACATCGCATCTAGGATACGCGGTTTCGCGTGCGACGTCCGCGACGCGAGCACGTTCGGCTCGAGCCCCGCGGCCTGCGAGCGGCTTGTGTGGCCCGGGCCTCCGAAATGCGGCCAACTTTGGCCGGACTCCGGTTGCGAGCCCGAGGGATCGCGCTCACCCCAGTCCCGGGCCATGCTCGAGAGCCTAGACCCGGTCGGGCTACCCCTGGCCGGAGCCAGGCGAACCGGCTACCGAATGTCCCTGCGCACGAGGACGTTGCTCTGCCCAAAAGGTCGAACGGTCCTGAAGCCCTCTCGTTCGAACATCTTCAGGGAGCCGAACCACGTGGCGACGGCGCGCCCGTGAATCGCCGGATACGCTTCCACCAACCCTCCTCCGTGCCGACTTATGGCGGCCAATGCTGCGTGAAGGGCGAATTGAGCGATTCCCGTCCTGCGGTACGGCCGATCGACAAAGAAGCACGTGATGCGCCAGGTCGGGGGTTCACCTAGGCTGCCGGCCAAGGCCCTATACTTGCGCCCCCCATCGATCCTCGGCAGGTCCTTTCTTCGGCCGAACTGGCACCAGCCGACCGGCTGGCCGTCGCGGTACACCAGGATCCCGTGCGCATGACCGTGTACCAGCAGGGCCCGATGGTCACGGCGGTTCGCTTCCTGGCGTGTTCGGCTTCCGAGGGGGCCTGTCGGACCCTCTCGGTGGTAGAACATGCACCAGCACCCCGCCTGCACCCCGTGGTACTTCCGGAAGAGGTCCTCAAAATCGCTCCAACGCGAAGGCGAAAGCTCGAGGGCTTTCAGGGAGTGGGTTCCTCGCTCGGACGGCTGCCGCATGCCGCGTCTCGGGCCGTAGATCGTCGCTGTCGATTTCGCTGCAGAGCCGATCTCGAATTCGACACGAGCGCGTTTCACGTGCGCTACTCCTCCTCGATCTGGCTCATCCGCAAGCCGGCGAGGACGATGAAGTGGTCGAACCGGACGCGTTATGGGCGTTCTGCCGTCACGACCCTCGCGTGAGACGCAACACTTCAACGCGATGCTCTCCCCATGTCCGAAGAACGACGAACGGATCGGGCTGCATCCTGTTCGCCCGCTCAACGGGTCTTCGTCCGGGCTCGTCTCGGGAGGACGATCGGACCGCTTAGACCTCAGCCGCCTGCCGGAGCTGGGACGCAAGCGCGTCCTTGTCTCCTTTCAGCCGTGCGACGTCCCCGGCGCTTTCGCACGTGTTAACCGTTCTCACGAGTGCTGCCTGGAACGTCAGGATGGATTCTCGGCTTTCCTTCTTCGCTCCGTTCATGTATGCCGTCTCCGCGCTGCCGATGATTTTCTCGGCCTTGACGAAGAACAGCGCGCGAGCTCGATCCCGCATTCCCTTGATCAGTTCGGCAGATTCCGGAGTGGAGCGGTCTCCGAGAGAATACGGTCGCATCACGTAGAGCGCGGACCATCCCAAGTGGCTCGCGAGGTCGATCATCCTCGCGTCGTCCAATATCCTGCTGACGGCGGTTCGAGCGTCCGCCGCGTCGGCCCCACCCTCCCGCCGAT
>JASHQN010000038.1 GCA_030039135.1 Thermoplasmata archaeon
CCCGACGGACCGTGAGCGAGGCGTCGCGGACCGCATCGACGTCGCCCGCGTACCGCTTTCCGAGCCCTTCGGTGACGATCGTGTGCTCCATCGGAGGAGGATGGGCCTGCGGTCCCATCGGCCGGACGCACCCACGGTGGATACGCGGAGGACTCACGCCGGGTGAGTCGGGGCTGCCGTCCGAGGCCCGCTCGGGCCTCCTCGTCTCACGGCGGCGCCGGCCCGCTCGGAGGCATCACGCGGTGCGCGATCTCGACGCCCTCCCGGACCGCCCCGGAGACCGTGCAGAAGTCGGCGAACGTCTCGACCGCGCGATCGAACCGGCTCCGGTCCTCGTCGTGGAGTGGGTAGGTCGAGATCGTCACGTCAAGCTTCCGCACGCGGCGGCGTCCCCGGTCGTTGAGTCCGATCGTCGCGCGGACCGAGGTGCGGATCGGAGCGACGGGGACGCGGGCCCGTTCCAGGCTGTAGAGGAACGTCGAGCTCATGCAGTGGCCGACGGCCATCACAAGATCCTGGACCGGGTTCGGCCCGGCATCGCCCCCGGTGGGGGGAGCTTCGTCGACGGTGAGCGACGGGAACGGGGCCCCCTCGAACGTCACGGTGAAGCGGTACTTCTCGATCTCCTCGAGTTCGGCGTGACCGTCGGGGGCCGACATGGCCCACCCGAGCCGAGCGCGCTACATGATTGGTGCGGGCGCCGGTGGGGCGCTCGGAGCGGCGCGCCCGGGGCCCGAACCGCAGCGCATAAGCCCCCCGCGGGGTAGCCGGTGTTCCATGCCGGAGCCGCCGAAGACCTTCCTCGTCGCCGCCGTCGGTCCCGGACTCGGCACCGCCCTCGTGTGCCTGCTCGCGTCCGCCGGGAACCGGGTGGTCGCCGTCGCGCGGAGCACCGCCGCGACCGGTCCGATCGTCGCCCATGCCCGGGCGCGAGGCTGGGACGTCGTGGCCCGACACGCGGACGTGCTCGACGGCGCGCAGGCCGAACGCCTCATCACGACGACGTTCGAGGAGTTCGGGAGGGTCGATGGGATCTCGATCAACGTCGGCGCGTGGATCCCCGGCGAGACGCTCCTCCACCGTCTCTCGGAGGAGGAGTGGGCCGCCGCGATCCGGCGCAACCTGGACGGCGTTTACCGGATCGGGCGCGCCGCCCTGCCGCGCCTGATCGCCCAGGGGGGCGGGAGCCTGGCACTCGTCTCAGCGTCGCTCGCGGTCCGTCGAGCCGGCAACACCGCCTACGACGCCGCTAAGGCGGGCGTTATCGAGCTCGTGGCCCGGCTCGCGCGGGACTACCGCGCCTTCGGGATCCGGGTGAACGGGGTTCTCCCGGGATCGATGGGGCACGATCTCGGGTCGTTCGACCCTCCGCCCGCCGACCGGCCGATCCCGCTGACGAACGAGACCCGAACGAGCGCTTGGGAAGTCGCTCGGGCGATCCGATACTTGCTCACCGACGAGAGCCGGTGGGTCAGCGGTACGACCCTCACTGTCGACGGGGGCGAGTCGACCGGGGGCGCGGAGCCCGCTACCGCACCTCGTTGACGTGCGCCGGTCCGTCGATCCCCCGGCGGACGGATCGTCCGACGATCCGGGAGCAAGCGTCAACCGGGTCGATTGCCTGAGCCGTCCGGGACGTGCCATGCCGCCGGACGTGCAAGTGCGTCGCGCGGGACCGGGCGACGTCGCGCGGGTCGTCCCGTTGTTCGGCGCGTACCGGGAGTTCTACCGCCAGGCTCCGGACCCCGAGACCGAGCGGTCGTTCCTCTCCGACCGGCTCGCGCGGAACGAGGCCGTGGTCTTCCTCGCGGAGGAGGGTGGCACCGCGGTCGGCTTCACCCTGCTCTACCCCGCGTTCTCTTCGATCTCCCTCCGGCCGATCTGGGTCCTCAACGACCTCTTTGTCGAACCCGCCCATCGCCGTAAGGGGATCGGCGCGCGGCTCCTCGCCCGGGCGACGGAGTTCGCGCGAGAGAGCGGGGCCGACTACCTGACCCTCGAGACGGCCAAGGACAACCCGGCCCAGCGGCTCTACGAGGCAGAGGGATGGCGCCGCGACGAAGAGTTCCTCCACTACGAACGCCGAACCTGAGCCTCTCCGACGAAGACCCCCCGGCGCCGTTCAGCTCGCGCCCTTCGGTCGACCCTCGCCTCCGGGGGGAGTGGGCGTCCGGAGGGTGACCGCGTACCCTCCGGCGACGAAGAGGCCGAGCGTCAGGCCGAACGCCGCGGCGGCCGACCCGAGACCGATCGCCATCGACGCGAACGCGATGCCGACGGTGGGGAGCGCGAGGGAAAGGTAGCCGACGATGTAGAACGCCGACAGCACCTCCCCACGGTGCGCCTCGGGCGCGACCCGATCGATGAGGGTGACGCTGCCCATGAACGTGAACCCGATGGCGACCCCGAGGAGCGCGGCGCCGCCGAGGAGGAGCGGGAGGGCGGCGAAGAGGAGCGAGAGGATGAACACCGCGAGCGCCGCGATGAGGAGCGGGAAGCCGATGAGGAGCGCCGCGCGGTCGCGGACCTCGGCCAGCGCGAGCTGGGCGATCGCCGCGAAGCCGAACATCGTCGCGACGATCGCCCCGGTCTCGGCGGCGCCCGGGAGCCCGAGGCCGACCCGAACGAAGGTGGGGGCGAGCGCACCGAAGAACCCATAGATCGAGTAGCACGCCGCGAGCCCGAGCGTAGCGATGCCGAAGGGGACTCGGATCGACGACGGGACCTGGAGGCGCTGCCGAACGATCGGGCCCCTCCGCTCGGCGAGGGGAACGGTCTCGGGGCTGCGCACCAGGGCCACGGCGCCGAGGGCGCTCACGACGATCAGGACCCAGAAGACCAGGGCAGTCGGCTGAGGAGCGTACTCCACGAGGAAGCCGCTCAGGAGCACTCCCGACCCGACCCCGCCGAAGTTCGCGGCGACCGAGACCCTCGCCACGTGGTGCTGGTCCTGTCGCGGCTCGAGGATCGCCATCGCGGCCGTCGCGGTGCTCGTCGTCGCGCCGACCGCGAGCCCCGAGACGATCCGCGCGACGGCGAGGAGGACGACCCCGTTCGCGACGAGGAAGATCGCCCCGCTCAGGGCCGTCAGGCCCATCCCCGCGTAGAGGACCGGCTTACGCCCGATGGCATCCGACATCGGCGCGACGAAAAACATCGTCGTGAGCACCCCCACGGTGTACGCGCCGAAGACGACGGCGAGGGCCTCGGCGCCGAAGTGGAACTCGGCCTCGTAGACCGAGTAGAGCGGCGTCGGGATGCCCGCGCCGAACGCCGTGATGCCGAGGACGGCGGCGACGCGGCGGAACGGGCCCCGGCTCCGTACGCGTGACCCGGCCAGCGCGGGGGCAGCATCCGCCCGGCCGGCCCCGGCCGTCACCGCC
>JASHQN010000039.1 GCA_030039135.1 Thermoplasmata archaeon
TGAGCTCGATGATCTTCGGGTTCGACGGGAATCCCGCGACCTGGGACTCGACGCCGGCCCTGTTCACCGGCTCGAACTGGTCGGCCGCGGCCGCGGAGCTCCGCGAATCGCTCGCCCCCCACGACTACCGGCCGATCGACCTGGTCACCGTCGATTCGGTGATGTACGGCGGGGTGGCGCTCAATCCGTCGGCCGCGGCGCTGCCGTTGAGCCCGTCGGCGATCGACTGGTTCGGGAATCCTCCGTTCGTGCTGCTTTATGAAAACGGCCCCGACGTGGTCTACCTCGTCGACGCCTCGGCGCTCCCGTCAACGTAGCGGGCGAGCGAGCCGTCCGGGCGCCACCGCAAGATGGGCATGGGGGACTCCCGGGCGAGGTCAAGGAGGAGGCGACGCGCCCAATCGAGCTTGGCGAGCTTCCGAGCGCGAGCCGCCGGGTCGACCTCGTCCGTCCCCTCGAAGTCGAAACCCCAGAGCAAGAGGCGGGTCGCCCCTACGTCCGCAGCGAGGTAGGCGGCCCGGTCCCCGTCGGTGAACCCTCCGACGTCGAGCAGCGCCGGCCTTGGGGGTCCGGCCCACGAACCGGCGAGCTCGCCCGGGAATTGGGGAACCCACTCCTCGAGCGCGGGGACGTTGTCTCCATGAGCATGCACGACGACGAGGCACCCCCGACGGTTGGCCGTTACCTCGGCGGGCACCGGACCGTCGAGGTCCGTGACGACCACAGCCGGGACGATCCCGGCGTCGAGGCAGACCTTCGCAGCGCCGTCCGCCGCCACCACTGCGGGCGGCGGATGCGCCGCCGGTAGGCGCCAGAGAGGCGGAGGGCCGGCGCCCGGGGCGAGGCCGACGATGACGGCGTCGCGCCCGGCGAGGCGAGCCCGCGCGCGGCCGAGCCCGTCGCGACGAGCCTCGGGGGGGAGCAGGGATTCCAGCCGATCCGCTGCGCGGATCTCCTGCTCGAGCCGGAAACCGAACTCCCGTCGGATCCGGTCGTAGCGCGGCGCCCACGCCGAGTACTGCACTTCTCCACGAAAATGCGGCGGGGACTTTATAATGAGGGCTCTGCTCAATGGCCGATAGGGATACCGCCGTGATGCGACCGCTCGCTCAGGAGATCTTGGCCCACCTGCCCGGGGAGTCGAGACGCTCCGCCGAAGCTCCGCCACCCCCGACGAACGATGACGCCGAGCTTGAGGCGGTCCTCGCCTCCCTCAAGACGAACATCAAGGTCGTCGGATGTGGCGGAGGCGGGTGCAACACGATCAACCGGCTGACGGAGGAGGGCCTCTCGGGCGCGGAGATGCTCGCGTGCAACACCGACGCGCAGCACCTGCTCACGATCCACGCCCAGAAGAAGATCCTCCTCGGGCGACGACTGACGCGGGGACTGGGAGCCGGCGCGCTCCCCCAGGTCGGCGAGCAGGCCGCCCGCGAGGCCGAGGAGGAGCTCAAGAAATCGCTCGCTAACTCCGACATGGTCTTCATCACGCTCGGTCTCGGTGGCGGGACCGGGACCGGCTCCGCCCCCGTCGTCGCGCAGGCCGCGAAGGACGCGAACGGCGGGAACCCGCTCACGATCGCCGTCTGCACGCTCCCGTTCGCGTCGGAAGGGCTCGTCCGGGCCGAGAACGCCATGTGGGGCCTCGAGCGGCTCCGATCGACGATCGACACGGTGATCACGATCCCGAACGACCGACTGCTCGAGCTCGTTCCTCGGCTCCCGATCCAAACGGCCTTCAAGGTCGCCGACAGCGTGCTCGCTCGCGCGATCCGGGGGATCACCGAGATCATCACGCGACCCGGCCTTGTCAACCTCGACTTCAACGACCTGCGCACGATCATGCGGGGCGGCGGGGTCGCCCTGATCGGGATCGGTGAGTCGGAGAGCGACAACCGGGCCGAGGACGCGGTGCTCGAAGCGATCAATTCGCCCCTGCTTCACGTGGACATCGCCGGCGCTTCGGGTGCGCTCATCAACGTCACCGGCGGGCCCGACATGACCGTGAGCGAGGCCCAGAAGGCGGCCGAGGTCGTCCAAAAGACGATCAGCCCCACCGCCCGCATCATCTGGGGCGCCGCCGTGGACCCGACGATGCAGAGCACGATCCGCGTCATGCTCGTGGTCACTGGGGTTAAATCCCCCCAGATTTTCGGCGGAGCGCCCCCTGGGGCGGCTCCGGGCAAGCGCTCGGGGCCGGACCTCGATGTGGTGCGCTAGGGTACCCGCATGGCGTTCCTGGACCGAGCGAAGCGCGCTCAGGACAACTTCGACGGCCGGCTCCGCACCTTCGGCCACGGCAAGTACGGTCGGATCCTTAGGATGGCCCGTCGGCCGACCTCCGAGGAGTACGTCAAGGTCCTCGAGGTCACCGCGCTCGGGGCGGTCCTGATCGGACTCACGGGCTTCGCGCTCTACATCTTCTTCAATCAGGCCGGCCCGTGGCTCTGGGCAAACTTCTTCTCGGGGCTCTAGGTTCCGCCCCGACGCCCGGTCGCGATCGATGACAGAGCAACCCGAGGACGAAGGCATCGGTCTACTGTCGGGGGCGCCGGCCGAGGCACCCCCCAAGAAGGCCCAGCCCGCGGTCGCGCCGCCGGTGGCCCCGGTGGCGCCCCCCAAGCCTCAGATCACCACGTTCCTCTCGCTCAAGGCCGCGGACGACACGAGCCGGGAGGTCACGGCGGGGACGGTCACGACCCTCTCTGCCGTCCTCTCGAGCCGGGCCGGCGAGCCGCTGGCGGTGCCGCTCGGGGTCGAGGTCGCCTACACGTCGACGTACCCCGGTGAGGGGGCGGAGTGGCCGGTCCGCTGGACCCCGCCGGGCAAGAAGACCGCCGCGGACCTCTTCGCGCGGAAGATCAGCGTTCCGGTCACGATCCCTCCGGGCGCCGGGGTCCCGCTGTCCTTCGAGATCACGGCGCCGGTCGGGGTCCGATACGGGGACCGCGTCGAGGTCCGGCTCTCGGTCCAGGATCCGGACGGCGGGAGCCCGGTCCGCCTGACGCTCGCGACCGTCGCGCGCCAGGCGGTCCTCGCCATCAAGACCTCGCGCGGCTACGAGCGGGAGGTCGCGGACACCCTCCTCGCGCGCACCGACGACAAGCCGGACGTGGTCTTCGCGCTCCTCGTCCCGTCCTCGCTCCGCGGCTACGTCTTCGCGGAGGGGATGAGCTTCGAAGGCGTCCGTGAGATGCTGAAGGGGATCCGCAAAGCTCGCGGCCTGGTCGAAGGGGAGACGACCCTCAAGGAGGTCGAGCCGCTCCTCGTCCCGAAGATCACGGTCGAAGGGTTCGTCGAGGGAGCGATCGTCGAGCTGATCTCGGGGCCGTTCAAGGGCGAGAAAGCCCGCGTGAAGAAGATCGACCAGACCAAGGAGGAGATCACGGTCGAGCTCATCGAGGCCGTCGTTCCGATCCCGGTCACGGTCCGGGGCGATCACGTTCGCATGCTGGAGAAGGGAGGCGGGAAGAGTGGCGGTTGAGGTCAGCGTCCTCGTCGAAGGTGGCAAGGCGGCGGCCGGGGCGACGCTCGGTAGCGCCCTCGGGCCTCTCGGGGTCAACGTCGGTCAGGTCGTCGCGAAGATCAACGAGGAGACCCGCCAGTTCGCCGGCATGCGCGTCCCCGTGATCATCCGGGTCGACCCGGCCACCCGGTCGTTCACGCTCGTCGTCGGTCGGCCTCCGGTCGCGGCCCTCTTGCTCAAGGAAGCGAAGAAGGAGAAGGGGTCGGGGAAGCCGAAAGGCGAGGTCATCGGCGACGTGAGCCTGGCCGCCGTCAGTCGGATCGCCGAGGCGAAGGGAGACGACATGCACGGCCGCTCGATCGAGGAGAAGATCAACCAGGTCATCGGCACCTGCGTCTCGCTCGGCCTCACGGTCGGCGGCGAGGACCCCCGAGCCCTCCTGAAGGCTCGCGTCGCGTCCCGGGGCGCCCGATGATGGGTCCGCCGGGCGGCCCCCCGCCGGACCTTTCGAACGCCGAGATCGTCGACTACCAGGTCATCGAGGGCGACGGCAAGGTCCGCCTCAAGCTGAAGGACGGGTCGGTGGTCGAGATCCGCCTCGAGATCATGAACATCCTCAGGGCCGGCAACGATCCGAACACGGGTCTGCCCGCGTACATCGTGCAATCCGCCCCGCTCGTCCGTCTGGTCGAATGCCCGAAGGAGCTCAGGAAGCCGCCGCTGCGCCCCGGTGCGAAAGACCAGAAGGCGATCACCGGGTTCGGCTGACGCGCCGCCCCGGCTTCGGGCCTCCCGAGGGGTCGTAGGAGCCGCCCGCTCGCTCCCCGAGCGCCCGAGACCCCCCACCGTCATGCCATAGCGTGTCAAGGCAAACGGCTATACCCACCGAATTTTAGGACGGGCCGTGGCGGAGCCGGAAGAGGCCCCCGCGGTCCCTCCCACCGACTACGGTGGGGATGAGCGCTCGGGCTACTTCGTCGCGGGCGGTCTTCTCGTCTTCCTGGGCTGGGGGCTTGGCGTCTTCGTCAACCTCGCGCTCCACTACTTCGCGCCGGCCGCGGGGTTCCATTTCGCGGGGATGTGGTTCAGCCCGACGATGGGCAGCTACGCGTGGGCGGCCCTCGGGTTCGGGCTCGTAACGGGCGCGGTCGGGGTCGGTCTGTTCCTCGTGGCGCGCGCGACCCCTCGGGGGCGGCTCGTCCTACCCGGCGTCGATTACTGAGTCCGACCGGGGCGGGGTACCCGGGTCGCCAGCCTTCGGGACGGCGGGGTACGGGCACCGACCGCCGACTTCGAGTTCTTCATTCCGACCGCGCAGTCCGAGCAGATCCGCTCGTCCGCGTCCAGGCACGACCGGCAAAAGGTCCGTCCGCACATCGTGCAGCCGAGCGAGGCGGGGGCTCCGCATCGCGCACACTGGCCCACCAGCACGGTCAGTTCCCTCCCGGTGAGGAACTCGGGGAACGCAGCACGGCGCTGGCCTTAAGGCCTTCGACGAAACCCTTCGAGAAACGGGCGCGCGTGACGTAGCGCGCGGCTCTCCGCGCCCGCGCGCTCGCAGAAGAGAAGCTGACTCCGAAGCCGGCCCCGCGGAGCATCGCGACGTCGTTGTCCCCGTCGCCGAGGGCCACGCAGTCGCGAAGGCCGAAGCCGAGGGGCGCGAGCGCCCGATCGAGCGCGATGTGCTTACCGGCCCCGCGCTCCATGAGATGGATCGCGTACCCGGTCGACTCGACCTCGACCGGAAGGTTCCGGATGCCCCGGCGGATGCGGGAGAGCGGGATCGTCGGCTCGAGTGCCACCTCGCTCTCGCGCCATCGGTCGGTGAAGAGGCGGCGGACGGGAATTCCCGCCCGGCGCAGCGCGCGGTAGGCGCGCAGCGCGATCCCCTGATCCGCGAGACGCTCGACCCGGTCCTCCCCCTCTACGCGTCGATAGACGACCCCGCCGTTCTCGGCCACGATCGGCCCCGAAAGTCCGAGCGAGCGGTGGAGCGCGAGCGCGATCGGCAGCACGTTGCCGGTCGCGAGCACGACGGGGATCCGCCGGTCCTCGAGCCGCCGGACCCACCGGATCGCCTCGGGATCGAGGCGGCGATTCGCGTCCGTAAGGGTTCCGTCGACGTCCGTGACCACGGCTCGGAGCTCCCGGCGCCCCGCCACGGCTAGAGCTTGCTCTCCCCGTACATCAAGGCTCGTCCATACAGGACGGCTCACGAGGGGGGCGACTCGTCCGTCGCGAGACGGTCGATCGCCCGGCGGAGGGCCTCGGCGACCTCCTGGCCGTCCCGACGACCCCGCACCTCTCGCATCACGTCGCCCATGAGCGGCGAGAACGCCTCCCGACCGCGTTCGCGGAGGAGCCGCCGGTTTGCGCGGACGATCCGGTCCACGAGCGCCTCGAGCTCGGCCCCCGACAGGCCGGTGAGGCCGGCGCGGGCGGCCGCGGTGCGGACGTCGGCGGCTCCGCGGGCGAGCTCGGCCAGGACCGCGGGGATGCCCTCCTTGGCAAACGTGCCGTCCGCCGCCGCGCGGAGGACGGCCTCGAGAACGCCCACCGAGAACTCCGGCTCGGGTTCGCCCTCGGGGTGGGGAACGGTCGCGATGTCCTGGATGAGGACCCGCGCGACCAGGGCTGGGGAATGACCCGCGCGGATGAGCCCTTCGAACGGGTCGACGCGGTCGGAGCTCACGATCTGGCGGATCAGCTCCGCCGGGAGACCGGTCTCCCGCGCCAGGCGCTCGCGGAGGTCGGCCGGCCGCTCCGGTAGATGGGCCGCGAGTCGCGCAAGGTGCTCTGAGGAGACGGGGATCGGCGGGATGTCGGTCTCCGGATACATCCGGTCCCGGCCGGGGAGCGGACGAGAGTAGCGCGTGCGGCCGTCCGGGAGGGGATCCCTCGTCTCCGTCGGTATGCCTTCGAGCGCGGCAGCGGCCCGTGCGACCACGGCGTGGAGAGCGGCTGCGATCCGGGCGCGGTCGTCGCTCGCGACGAGGACGAAGGCATCGGAAGGCCCCAGCCCCAGGGTCGTTCGCATCCGCTCGACGTCGTGCGGCCCGAGCCCGTAGCCCGGCAGCTCGTCGGAATGGAGCAACCCGCGCAGCCCGACCGCTCGGGCCTGGTCGGCGAGCTCTCGTCCGAGCCGTTCGTCGGTCCCGGGGGGCGAACGGAGTAGGCCGGCGAACCCCCGGAGGGATACGGCGAGGACCGGACCCCCTTTGCGAGCGCTCGCCGAGAGAGGGCCCGAGCTCACCGGCGGCACGATCGAAGTGACGTCCGTGAGCTCCGTGCCGGGAACCGGAACACCCCTTTGGCGGAGGTCGTCGCGCACCCGCAGGAGCACCTCCTGACGAGCGACCTCGCGGTCGACGTACTCCTGGATCATTCTCAGCTCCTGAACGCCCTTGATCTCGATCCGTTGCCCCCCTTCCGCGGAGACGTTGAGGTCCTCTCGGATCGACCCGATCCCGCGACGGGTCCGACGCGTCGCCCGCAGGAGCGCGCCGATCTCCTCGGCGACCTCCCGCGCCTCCGCACCGCTCGAGATCTCGGGCCCCGTCGCGATCTCGATCAGCGGGATGCCGAGGCGGTCGAGTCGGTACGTCACCTCGCCGTGCGCTTCGGCGATCTTCCGGGCCGCGTCCTCCTCGAGACAGATCGAGAGGATGGAGTGCCGCTTCCCGCGCAGGTCGAGGTGGCCATCGGTCGCGATGAGCGCGGTCCGCTGGAACCCCGACGTGTTCGAACCGTCGACGACGATCTTCCGCATGACCTCGATCTCGTCCACGGGCCGGGCCTCGAGCAAGAGCGCGAGCGTCAGGGCGACCTCGAGCGCTTCCGCGTTGAGCGGGTGCGGTGGCTCCTCGTCGACCTCGACCAGGCAGGTCGTCGGCGTGATCTCGTAGCGGTAGCGGAAGCCTCGGGAAGCCTGGAAGGCGGTCGCAGCGTCGACCGCCTGATCCTCCCCGCTCGCCGGTCGGAGCCGCCGGACGAACGAGCCCTCGATGTCGTCCGAGAGCTCACTCGGGCATGCGCAGAACAGCTTGCCGACGGCGAGTTGCTGGTGGACCTCGAGGCCGGCCTTCACGCGGGCGCCCCCGGCTGGCGTCGCCAGCGGAACTCGCCGGCCACGTCCGCGAGGAGCAGCGCCTGCACCTCGGCGGCCCCCGCGCCGTGACCGAGCGCCCATAGGAGCTTCGCGTACGCGGTCTCGGGGAGGAGATCACCGAGGTACACGACCCCGGCGCGCTGGAGCTCCCGGCCCGTGGCGTAGACGAAGGGATCGACCTCTCCGTCCAGGCACTGGGTCGTCATCGCGACGACGAGTCCCTGCCGAATCGCGGCGCGGATCCAATCGAGGTGTTGGGTCCCGACGTGACCGAGTCCGGTCCCGGCAAGAACCAGGCCCCGCAGGCCCTCGGCGAACGCGGCGGCCCGCTCGGGCGCGATCCCTGGGTAGAACCAGAGCAGGCCCCCCTTCTCATCGAGCGGGCCGTCGACGCGAGGGGGTCCCGATGCCGGACGTCGAGGGGCCTCGGTGAAGCGGATTCCATGCCCATCGACATGCCCGAGCGGCGGCCCGTTTCGGCTGTGGAACGCGTCGCGGCGACTCGAGTGCATCTTGCGCACGCTGGTCCCCCGATGGATGGCGAACCGCTCGTCGGAAAGGTCGTCGTGCATCACGACCACGACCTCGCCGAATCCCCCCTCGCGAGCGACTCGGACGGCGGCCGCCAGGTTCGAGGGGCCGTCGGACGATGGGCGATCCGGGGATCGCTGTGCGCCGACGAGGACGACGGGCCCGGGGAGATCCACGAGGAGGAAGCTGAGCGCGGCCGCCGTGAATGCGAGGGTGTCGGTACCGTGGGCGATCACGACCCCTATCGCCCCGCGGCCGAACGCGGCCACGACGTGGTCGGCGAGGGTCATCCAGTCCCTAGGTGTGAAGTCCTCGCTCAGGCGGTCGAACACCGGCACGATGCGGACGGGGCCGGCCGCCTCGAGATCCGGGTAGAACGCGAGGATCTCTCGTTCTTCCTTGACCGGTCGGACTCCGCCCGTTTCGTAGTCGACGCGAGAGGCGATCGTCCCGCCGGTCGTGAGGAGCGCGACGTGCCGAGCACCGGCCGCCGCCGCACGCTCGGTAGATGTGGGCGGTCCCGCGGCTCGGGTACGCGATCGCGCGGGCTCGAGCAGCCGAACGGTGTAGGTCGGCTCGATCCGTAGGCCGAGGTTGTAGCCCGACGCGATCTTCAGCGGGAGGATCCGCTCCCCCGAGAACTCGTGACGTGGGACGACGGTGCCCGTCCACGTGTGGCCGGCGCCATCGGAGATCTCGACCCGCTGGCCCATCGGGAGCGATCGCAGCATCTCCCACGGGTCGCCCGACTCTGACCCGGTCATGGCACGCCGCGCGCCCTCGAGGAGCCGGGGAGTCTTGTTCGCTAATAACGGTGGGCTGAGTACGCCCGCGCGCGAACCCGACCTTTTATACCGCGCCCTCCTCGGCGCGCGGGGACGCGTGCGCACCCGGATGCCCGTGTGGGGTAGCTACGAGGCGGGGACCCTCCCGGCTCGCTGCACTGGATTATCCTAGAGGCCTGCGGAGCCTCAGACCTGGGTTCGAATCCCAGCACGGGCGTCCCAACCGGCCTAGGTCCTCGCGACCGGCGATTGCGAAGCTGGCTACCCGTACCTACCCCTTGTATAGCGTTCTCCTCTCGGGGAACGGACCGGCGATGCTGTTCATGGTCATCGAGCGGTTCCGGCACCGGAGCGCGCCCGCCATCTACCGTCGTCTGCGCGAGCGAGGCCGGATGCTGCCCGAGGGGCTCCGGTACGTGAACAGCTGGACCGAGACGAACCTCGAGCGGTGCTTCCAGCTCATGGAGTGCGACGATCCCTCCTTGTTCGAAGCCTGGACCGGTCGCTGGTCGGACCTCGTCGACTTCGAGATCACCCCGGTCTGGACGAGCGAAGAAGCCTCGCTCCGATCGGGCCGGGCGACGGACCCACGCTGACCGTCGCCCGGATTCGGTTGGGGACCGCCCCCGATCGGCTCAGCTCAGCGCGTCGACGATGTTCTCGTCGGTGACGATCCCGATGAGACGGCCACCGTCCATGACCGGGAGCCGGTGGACCGAGTACTTCCGGAGCAGCCGGGCAGCCTCGCCCATCGAGGTCTCGGGGTCGACCGTGACCACGCGATGCACCATCGTCTCGGCGACGCGGGCTTTCTCCAATCGCCGAATGCACTGCTCCAGTCGCGCGGTGGCCGCGCGTCCCTCCTTCGCTTCCAAGAGCAGGTCAAGGATACCGCGCACCGTCCCCACCCCGACCGCTCGGTCGAGGTCCGCGAGAATGTCCCACTCGCTCAGGATGCCCACGAGGTTCTCGTGCTCGTCGATGACGGGGAGACCCGAGACCCGCCGGTCCCGCATCGTGCGGGCCGCTTCGAGCAACGTCCACTCCGGCCGGGCCGTGAACACCTCGGGGGTCATGATCACGCGTACGGTCAGCGCGCGAGGACGATCCCTGGGCGTGATGCTCGAGAAATCCTCGACCTCTTCCTTCGTCGCTCTCCTCTCCTGCGTCTCCGCTACCGCGTTCATGGCCTCCCACCCCTCGACCCGGCCGGTGATTGCAAATGGGGGCGGTCACGCATAGATGCCAAGTCAATCT
>JASHQN010000040.1 GCA_030039135.1 Thermoplasmata archaeon
GCTTGACGTGACGATCTCGACCTACCCACTCCACGACGAGGACCGGAGCCGGTTCGACCGCGCGGTCGAGACGTTCGCCGACTTCTGCACGGTCTCCGGGGCGGTCCGGGAGGGCGTCGAGATCGTGCACCGCGTGATGCCTCCGAGCGGTCCGGCGCCGCCGTGAGGCGAGGGGGCCCGAGCGGGCCTCGGACGGCAGCCCCGACTCACCCGGCGTGAGTCCTCGGCGTATCTACCCCTCGTGCGTCCGGTCGATGGGACCGCACGCCCATCCTCCTTCGATGGAGCACGTGATCGTCACCGAAGGGCTCGGGAAGCGGTACGCGGACGGCGTCGACGCGGTCCGCGACGTCTCGCTCACGGTCCGTGGGGCCGAGATCTACGGGTTCCTCGGGCCGAACGGGGCGGGGAAGACGACGACCACGGCGATGCTCACCACCCTCCTTCGCCCCACATACGGTCGCGCCGAGGTCGCCGGCCTCGATGTCGTCCGCCGCCCCGACGCGGTCCGCCGCCGGATCGGCATCGTCTTCCAGCGGTCGACGGCCGACGCCGATCTCACCGGTCGGGAGAATCTCGAGCTCGCCGCCGGGCTCTGCAGCCTCTCGCGCGCGGAGTCACGACCCCGCATCCGGGAGCTGCTCGAGAGGATGGACCTCAGCGAAGCGGCGGATCGCCGGGTGCGCTCCTACTCCGGGGGGATGCAGCGGCGCCTCGAGGTCGCGGTCGGAACGATCCAGGATCCCGAGATCCTGTTCCTCGACGAACCGACGCTAGGGCTCGACCCCCAGAGCCGCGCCGGGTTCTGGCGGTACGTCCGGGAGCTCCGGCGGAAGAACGGGGTGACGGTCTTCCTCACGACGCACTACCTCGATGAGGCCGACGCGCTGTGCGACCGGCTCTCGATCATCGACCGGGGGCACCTCATCGCGTCAGGAACGCCCGCCGAGCTCAAGGAGCGGAGGGGCGACGACACGATCGAGGTCACGCTCGCCGGCGAGGCACCGGACCTCACGGCCGCCTTCGCTTCGGTCGCCGGCGTTCGTGCGGTCGCCCGGGACGGGGCGATGTATCGGCTGAAGTGCGCCCGCGGCGAAGCCCTCGTCACCAAGGTGGCCCTTGCGGCCCAGTCGCGCGAGGTCGAGATCGCCCGCGTCGTGGTCCGCAAACCGAGCCTGGACGAGGTCTTCCTCGAGATGACCGGGCGCGCGTACCGTGCGGAAGGCGATCCGAACGGCTCGGCGAAGGGAGCCCCGCCGGGCGGCGCGAGGGCCGGCTGATGTGGCGCGAGTTCCTCACGGTCGTGCGGCGGGAGTACCTGAAGTGGGTACGGGTACCGGTCTGGGTCAGCGCCTACTTCGTCCTCCCGTTCGTCTACCTCGTCCTCTTCGGTCAGGCGTTCAACCTCAACAACCTCTTTCCGGCGGGCGGGGGCGCGGCCGAGCTCCGGACCGCGCTCCTCGGCGCACCGGATTACTTTTCCTACTTCACCGCCGGGATCATCGGCTTCGTCATCCTGACGACCTCGCTCTACGCCGGCACCGGGGTGCTGTTCGACAAGCAGCTCGGCATTCAGTCGCGCATGAGCTCGACCCCGGCGCCCCGATCGGCGCTCTTCGCCGGCTCGCTCGTCTTCCGCTCGATGATGGCGATGCTGCCCTGTTTCCTCGCCATCGCCTTCGGGCTCGCCTTCGCGCACGTTCCCGGGCTAGTCGGGCTCACCGTCAACGGATCGGTGAGCGCCCTCGGCGTCGGGGAGATCGTGCTCGCCGCGGCGCTTCTCTCGCTGATGTTCACGGCGCTCTTCCTCGCGTTCGGTTACGCCGTCGACACGAACGAGTCGTACTTCGGGGTCACGAGCCTGCTCAATCTCCCGCTCTTGTTCACGTCGAACGCGATGTTCCCGCAGTCGACGATGCCGGGCTGGCTCCAATCGATCAGCGCGTACAACCCGATCTCCCTCGCCGTCAACGTCGTCCGCGAGAACCTCTTCGCGACCGTCGGCTATCCCTTTGGGCCGGGGACCTATCTCCTTGGCCTCGCGTTGTGGGCGGCCTTCCTCATCGGCGTCGCGCTCCTCGTCGCCGCGCGGGAGCTGCGCGCGAAGTGAAGGACTGGGCGTCGCGATCGAGCGCCCGTCGACCTCAGCCCTAGCCCGCCGCCGGGGCCGGCGATTCCATCAACGAATCGAGGAGACCGACCGGTGGGCAGCCGAAGCCGAGGAGGGCGTCGTGGAAGGCACGCAGGTTGCCGCGGAACTGGCGTTGGATGAGGCGGCTGCGGCAGTTCAGGATCGCGAGCTTCCCGAGGGTGTAGCAGTAGTACTCGGGGTTGAACGTTCCCCGGATCGCCTCGCGCTCGGCGGGCAAGCGCTCGAAGTGGGCCTCTCGCTGGAAGAGCTGCGTCGCCTGCTCGATCGTCATCCCTTGGGTATGCAACCCGATCGACGCGAGGAGCCGGCAGTCCCTGAGGAGCGCGTCGTGGATCTCGGCGACCTCGGCCGCATGGTTCTCGCGGCCGAGCCCCTGCTCGATCACGAGCTGCTCGGCGTAGTGCGCCCACCCCTCGACGAACGAGGACGATAGGTAGACCTTGCGCGCGAGGCTCGCCGGCCGTTGATGGAAGTGGAGGAACTGGAGATAGTGGCCGGGATAGACCTCGTGGACCGTGATGTTCCGTAGGAGGGAGCGGTTGAACGACCGCAGCCACTCCTCCTGCTGGGTCGGGGTCCACTTCGGATCGACCGGCGTGACGTAGTAGATCCCGTCGGTCGGCCCGGTGTCGAAGGGGCCCGGCGGGTTCATGCTCGCGGTCGAGAGGGCCCGGCCCCAGATCGGCGTCTCCTCGACCCGGCAGACCGCGGGCTCGGGCAGCGTGGCAAGGTCGTGATCGGCGACGAACCGGCGCGTTTCGTCGACGTAGCCTCGCGCCGCGTTGAGGACCTCGGACGCTGCCGGGTGGTCCCGACCCATCCGGTCGAGTACGTCGGTGATCGACGCACGCTCCTCCCGGGCGATCTCGTTGAGGCGCGCCTGGTTGCGGGCGAGGTCGGCGGCGCCGGCCCTCCGAAGTTCTTCGAACGGGGCTTCGATCCCTTCCCGGACGAACAGGAGGCGCTGGTACCGCTGGGGGCCCAGGGCGAAGTCCCCGGTCGCCGTGGGCAGGCATTCGTCGCGCAGCCAGGAGAGGAACTCCCCCACGGCCGCTTCCGCTGGCGCCCGTGCGGCCGCGATCTTCGGCGCCAAGTGGGCCCGACCGGCAAACGACTCGGCCTCACCGAAGTGGGCCGGCAGCCCGCCCCCGATCGCGAGGGCGAGGTCGATGAAGGGCTTCGGGAGCGGGCTGCGAAGCCGTCGGCGGCCGGCCTCGAGGAGACTCGGGACCGCGTCGAGGATTCGGACGATCGAGCTCACGCGGTTCTCCACCGGAGCGTAGTCCCGGACGAGGTAGGAGGTCAGGGAGACCGCGCCCACGTACGCCATCGGATTCTGGTCGAGCTCGCGGCTCTCGCGGAGGTCAAAGAGCGGGCTCTCGAGAAGGAGGCGGAGGAGGAAGCGATCGACGCGACGCCCGTTCGGGAGGGCGTCGGGAGGCTCTTGCGCGAGGCGCGCAAGGAGGGCGTCGGCGCCGGCCGCCCAGGCGTCCGTCGCAGTGGGGCGTAGGTCCGGGACGACGCCATCGAACTCGTGCAGGCCGAGGCCGACCGCGTACGATGGCTGCAGCCGGAACAGGTGGTCGACGATCTCGCGTTCCAGCGTGTCGAACGGCGAACGGCTGGCCTCCATCGATCTCATCGTCGCGCCCTTCGGGAACGAGAGGGGTTCAAAACGCTGCGCATCGAGGGCAGAGCGGCCGGCTACTCGACCCAGGTCATCCGGCAGGTCGCGCAGACGCCGTCCTTGAGCGGGCCCCCGCACACAAAGCACTGGGACGAAGGCCGGGGAACGATCGGGGCCGGACCGACCGGCGAGGGGGCCCGATCCGGTAAGGGGGGAGGGGGCACGACCGGGGCCGGAGGACTCGGAGCCGGCACGGGGGCCGGCGCGGCCGTCGGCGGGGCGGAAGGGGAAGGGGCGGCCGGCGGTGGAGCGGGCCGGGCGGCCGGAGGGGGGCTCGCGGGCGGCTTGTCGGGCGCCTCGGCCTCCTTGCGGCGCCGTCGAAAGAGGAAGACCGACATCGTGGGGTTCCGACGGAACGACCGCCTTTACGTGTGTCGGACCGGCCCGAGGGCACCGTTTTCCGAGTCCGGGCCTACCCAGCCCGTGGCCGCGACCCCTAGCGATCGCCTCCGGGCGCTCGGCATCGAGCTCCCTCCTCCACCGGCACCGGCCGGGACCTATTCTCCGGTGGTCGTGCATGGGGGACTCGCTTGGGTCGCCGGCCAGATCGTGCTCGACCGAGGCACGGTCGTCCGACCGGGACTGGTCGATCGCGACGTCCCGCTCGACGTCGCTCGTGATCTCGCACGGCGCGCCACGCTGCAAGCGCTCTCCGCGCTCGCGGCTAGCCTCGGCTCGATCGATCGTGTCGAACGGTTTCTGCGGGTCACGGTCTACGTCGCCGTGTCTCCGGGCTTTGAGCGGCCGCACGAGGTCGCCAATGGGGCGACCGATCTCCTCGGGGAGCTCTACGGCGAGGCTGGCCGGCCCACTCGGGTGACCGTCGGCGTCGCGGCGCTCCCGCTCAACGCCGCGGTCGAGGTCGACGTCCTCGCTGCGACCCGGTAGGGCTCACGAGATGGAGCCGACGGCCTGGCCCGGGGTCTATCGCGAGGGACGGGACCTGCACACGATCAACCTCACTCCGGGCGAGCGCGTCTACGGCGAGCGGCTCGTCACCCGCGACGGCGTCGAGTACCGCTCGTGGGATCCGTTCCGCTCGAAGCTCGCCGCGCTCCTCCTTCGTGCCCCGCCGCCGGAGCTGCCGGCACGGGTCGAGACGGTCCTCTATCTCGGCGCGGCGCACGGGACGACCGCGAGCCATCTCTCCGATCTGTGGCCCGACGCGGCGATCTTCCTGGTCGAAAAGAGCCCCGAGTCGTTCGCCCCACTTCTCGCGCTCGCCCATCGCCGGCGGAACCTGTACCCGATGCTCGCCGACGCGCAGCTGCCGGAGCGGTACGCGGCCGACGTGGGCCTCGCGGACCTCCTCTACCAGGACGTGGCCCAGCGCACCCAAGTTCCGATCTTTCTCGAGAACGCACGGACCTCGCTCGCTCCGGCAGGGTTGGGCATCCTCATGCTGAAGATCCGCTCCGTCACGCAGCGTCGTCCGGCAGCGGCGATCGTCCGGGACGCCCGACGGGAGCTCGAGTCCGCCGGCTTCGAGGTGCGATCGGAGATTCCGCTCGCCCCATTTTCGAAGGAGCACGCCGCCCTCGTCGTCGTGCGTTCGCCATCACCTTCCACCCTTCGCTGAGCGGTGTCAGCCGAAGTACCGCCCGCCCGTCCCACGCGCGGTGACGCGCGCCGCTCCGACCGGCCCGGCTATCGCGGTGGCGGCGCTCTTCGGGCTCATCCTCGCCGGGGCGGCGTCGCCCGGGTCTTCGCC
>JASHQN010000041.1 GCA_030039135.1 Thermoplasmata archaeon
CGCGGGAGCGGAATCGACCTCGAAGCGCGCGAGCCGCTTCGGCATTTCGGCGAGCATCGCATCGTCGAATCCGGAGCCGACCTTGCAGAACGACTCGAACCGGTCGCGCCGGGCATCGTAAACCGCGAGGAGGAACGCTCCGTAGCGCCCCGCGCGACGTCCGCGGCCGTGGAACCCCCCGACGACGACGCCGTCGATCGAGTCGGCGAGGCCGGCGGTGTACTCTCTCTTGTACTTGATCCACCAGAAGCCTCGGGCGCCCGCGCGGTAGGTGCTGCCCGGGGCCAGGGACTTCGCCATCACCCCTTCGCCACCGGCGGCGACGGCCTCTTCGAAGAACCGGGTGGCGCTCTCGACGTCGTGGACGACCTCATTGACCGCGAGCCGGACGCGTTCTCCGGGTCGCAGGAGCTTCTCCAGCGCGGCCCGTCGCTCCGGGAACGGGCGCTCGTAGACGCGGTCCTTGCCGACGAGGAGCACGTCGAACGTGAACAGGCAAACGGGAACCTCCTCCCGCATCCGCTCGAGGTCGTGCTTGCGGCCGCGCCGCCGCGAGACCTCCTGGAACGGGAGGATCTCGTCCGTGTCGAGGTCGATCGGCACGCACTCGCCCTCGAGGATCGCGGGACGCTCGCGGACCGCGGCCGGGAGCTCGGCGGTCAGCTCGGGGAACTGGGCGCTGATTTCCTCGAGTCGACGCGAGAAAAGCCGCACCGGTCCATGGGCGGGGATGTGCGCCTGCACGCGCAGCCCGTCGTACTTGTACTCCAGTTCCATCTTGCCGCCCATCCGCTCGAGCACGGCGGCGAGCGACGGCTCGCGCTCCGCGAGCATCGGTCGCACCGGACGCCCGACCTCGATATCGACCGAAGCCAGCCCTTCGAGACCGCGCTCGGCGAGGACATTGGCCACTCGGCCGAGGTCGCTCGACAGGTTGAACGCCGCCTCGATCCGCGCGCGCGCGGGCTTCGAGCCATCGGCGAACGCCTCGGCCAGTGCATCCAGGATCGTCATCTCCCGGACCCCGACGCGCAGGGTGCCGAGGACGAGACGGATGAGGAACTTTCCTTCCACCGGGGTCGACCGGCGCAGCAGGTCCGCCAGGATCCCCACCTTCGTCTCCTGGGACCCCGCGCCCTTCGATTCGGCGACGCGGGAGAGCTCCGAGTAGACCTCGCGGATCGTGAGCGGAGGGTGCGAGCCGCCGGGCGGTTTCCCGGCGAGGAGCTCGCCCGTGGTCGTGCCGAGGTCACCGGACGCCTTCGCCTTCCGGGCCACGCTTCCTTCCTCCGCTCCCGTCACGAGCGCGATCGCCTGGCGGGCGAGGGAGTCCGCGACCCCTAGCTCGACGCCTTCGAACTCGGGCCGCAGCATCCCCTGGGAAAGGTAGACCACCTCCGCGAGCTCGGGGGGGCGCAGAGGACGGATCAGGGCGACGAGCGCGGCCCGGATCTCCCCTCGCTTCGAGATGGTCTCGAGCCGCTCGTAGGTCGCGGTGAGCTCAGCGAAGCGCACGATGGGCTCCCTGGTCGACTGCCGAGCGGATCTCGCGAAGGTTCGCCTCGACGCTCCCCCCTCCGAACACGGAGTTCCCGCACACGAAGAACGTCGCCCCGGCGGCCGCGGCCTCGGTCGCGGAGGCAGTGGTGATCCCGCCGTCGATCACGATGTCGGCGGGCGAGCCGAGCGCATCGAGCGCAGTTCGGGCGGCGCGCAGCTTGGGCAGCGCCTCGGGAAGGAACTCCTGCCCGGAGAACCCGGGGTGGACGCTCATCACCATGATCTCGTCGAGGCGGTCGAGGAGCGGAACCAGCCTCTCGAAGGGGGTCTCGGGGCGGATCGCCACACCGACCCGGGCCCCCAGCCCGCGCACCGTGCGGACGGTCTCGGCCACGTCGACCCCGGCCTCGAGGTGGAAGGCGAGAGTGTCCCCGCCGGCGTCCACGAACGCCTTCGCATAGCGGTCGGGGCGCTCGATCATGAGGTGCACGTCGAGCGGGCGACGGGTGCGCCGGCGGACCGCGCTCACGAGCGCCGGGCCGAACGATATGTTGGGAACAAAGTGCCCGTCCATCACGTCGAGGTGAAACGCATCGGCCCCGCCTGCCTCGGCACGCGCGATGGCGTCGGCGAGGTCGGCGAAGTCCGCGCTCAGGAGGGAGGGCGCGATCCGTAACGTCCGGGGAACTGCGCCCACGCGCGACCGCAGCGGCCGCCGGTATTTAGGGGTCGGGAAAGAGGACCGACCACGCATTGAGCACCCGCTCCTGAGGCCAGGACCGGCGCGGGGCGAGGTCGGTCCCAAGGGATTGACCGGGGCGCCCGCATGGAACGCTAAACGCCGCTAGGGCGGAGCGGGGCGGCGAAGGCGAGGCGGTAGCCGGTCGACAGGCCGAGTATGAAAGTCACGGGGCAAACTTAAGTAATGGATACCATCCGGGGTCCCATGGGCACTGCATCTAGCGCCCGACGCCGGGTTGCGTCGCTCGGGCTGGCGGCTGTTTTGGTAGTGGTCGGGATTCTGGCGGTCGCTTACGTGGCGCCGCCGGTGGTCTCGGGTCCGTCGGGTCACTCTGCGATCGCCCCCGCGGTGACTCATGCGTCGGCCGCGGGATCGCCCCGGCCGGCGGTCAGCGGAACGAACGCCGTGACGATCAAGTGGGCTACGCCGTTCCAGACGTTCTTCCCGAACGGCACCGTTCTCGTCGCGAACGTCACGTTTTCGGGGTTTGCGGAGGTCGGCAGCGGGTATACGCTCAACATCACGGGCAACTACACCAACGCGACTTCGCACGTCAGCACCGAGTTCGTGGTCGCCGCGGACGTCAACGTGACGTCTACATTGACGGTCCCGAACTTCTTCAGCATCGTGCTCAACGGCACCGGGGTCGGCGTGTTCGACTACACGTACATGAGCGGAGCCAGCATCATCACCGATCTCAACTGGACCGGGATGAACCTCCTTCCGGCCAACGTTTCCGTTGCGGCGGAGCTGACGAACAACACGGCAGGGACGCTGACGAACAGCTACGGGACGTTGAACTCGCCGCAGTTCCGTGTGATGACCTCGACGGTCGTTGCGGCGACCTGGTACGCTCCGACGTTCGCCCCGCAGACGGACCCCGTCACGGGTTTCGCGGCTTCCGCTCCGACGACGATCAATGCGAACATTACCGTGCTCAACGCCCCCGATTCGAATTCCACGCAGACCGTGTATGCGAATCTGACGGTCTCCCTGCAGCACTGGATCACGCTCTCCGACCAGGTCGACATCGTCACGTACACCGTCACGGATGTACCGATCACCGGCGGCGCAGGAACTGCCAGCATCCCGGTGCCGATCGATATGACGACCCTCACCTGCGCGAGCACCCTCGCGTGCTACGATGCCTACGATACACCGGTCCCCTGGACGTTCGATGTCGTGGCCAACGCTACGTTCAACATCACAGGCTACGGTACGCACACGAGCGTGTGGACCGGCGCGAGCACGGTGAGCGTGGTCGGTCCGCTCGAGATTCTGTTCGGGCCCAACGTCGGTCTCAGCTACGTGGCGGGCTCTAACGGCGTCACCCCGCTCCTGACGTACACGGTCGTGCCGCAGGCTATCCCATCGAACACGACCGCGCCCTACGTCGTCAGCGGTCTCCTGTCGTCGATCGGCGTACCTTTCGGAACGTCGGTCGGGGCCTGGGTCGTCATCACCAACACGGTGACCGGCGCGTTGCTTTCGACGTTCTCGTTGAACGGCACTGGGACCGGTCAGATCTCAGACACGAGCGCGAACAGCAGCGCGTCGTTCTCCTTCCTGCTCAACGACACCAACCTCGGCTGTGCGGCGACACGATGTGCGAACGTGGGCAACGATCTGTTCAACATCTCGGTGCGGGCGAGCGTGGGCTGGACGGAGCTTACGATCGGGAAGGTAGCGTTCGCCGATACGTACTTCGCGACGATCCCGGTACAGGTGCCTATCGCGTGGGCCGGGGCGCGGACCCCACTGCCTCCGACTTCTCCGATCGTGGGACTGGGTACCGTGAAGTTCTGGTCGAATTACACCGGTCAGTACATCAGCGCGGCGACCCTTACGATCTATACCGCGGGCGGTCCGCACACCCCGATCTTCTCGAGCAACATCGCATCGAAGGAGACGACCTGGCTCGCGGGGTCGGCGGGAATCTTCCTCGTCCAGGTTACGGTCACGACGAACTACACGCTGTTTACCACCTTCCTGAACTTCTCGGTGGTGCCGTACCTCGGCGCGGTGACGATCAATACTTCGTCGTACCACAATGAATCGCTGTTCGGCGGTCTCAAGCCGGCGGTGGCCGGTACGATCCTACTGTTGGTCGGTCTCATCGTGGGTCTGATCGTCGCGCTCGTCCTCGGCCGCCTGATCTGGGGCGGGCAGGGACCTGCGGCTCCGCCCCAGGCCTGGCAACAGACCGGAGGCGCGGGAGGCAAGGAAGGCGGTCCGTCGGGACCTTCCGGGCCAGCCGCCGCTAACACCTGCAGTGTGTGCGGGCAGTCGTTCGCGACGCCCGAGGAGCTCGCTGCGCATTCGAAGAGCGAGCACGGAATGAGCTAGGACGGCGTGCTAAAGGGGCCCGCCCCACGACCTGGGCCGGGTCCTTCCCAACCCTTTCCCTGAGGCCGTTTGGATCTGAAAGATTCCTTCGGGACTTCGGAGCCTCGATGAGCGTTGCGGTGTCCTGCCCGTGCGTTCGGAGCGGCCCATTTTTTTAGGCCCTTTTCCCCACGCTTTCCGAGGAGGATCGTGGCGCCGCTGAGCAGCCGAATCTCGGGACACGT
>JASHQN010000042.1 GCA_030039135.1 Thermoplasmata archaeon
CCCGGTCGGATGTCGCTCACATCGGTCACCACGCGGTAGACGTTCGGAACGCTGTAGCGGGCCCGAACGTCAGTCGGCTCTTCTTCGGCCTCGAAGGAAATCGTGAGCCCGAGCTGTTTATCGTAGAGAAACCGGTGGACGAACGGGATATCGCAGGCGAGCACGCTCGCGTCGTCGCCCTTCCGTCGGTACTTCTCTCGGTACTCCGGGACGACCCACGGCCGGTGGAGGGTCACGCGGACCGCCGGACGCTCTCGGCCATCGACCCAGACCGGCTCGTCGTGGACGTCGAGAACCTCAGGGTCTTCGCGCAGGCGGGCGCGCACGTCGTCGGTCGGCTCGGTGAGCATGAAGTACGGGCGGAACCCGTAGTACCGGGCTACGGCGGCCCGTCCGTCGCGCATCCGGCCGTACAGCTCGACCACCACGCCGTCGTCGACGGACAGGTACGAGCCCTCCAGCAGGAAGAGGTCGATAATCGGCACGCCGTACCGAGTCCGGCGCGAGTTAAACGGGTTGCGCGCGAAGGGCGATGAGCCAGCGGCGCAACGCGCGTACGTCCGCCGACCAGCGACGGGCGAGGCGCCGAGAGCGCAGCGCAGCGGCCGGGTGGATGAGGGGGAAGAGCGGCCCCCGGGCCGTGGTTCTCGGCCGCCCGGCAGCCTCCAGCATCGGCGGAGCGTTCGGCTCGAGCGCGTGGAGTGCGGGAGAGCCCAGGCTGACGATCACTTGGGGCGCCAACCAGGCGAGCTGTCGGTCGAGGTACGGCCGGCACGTGCGCGCGGCCCGGCGATCGAACCGGTTCCCGGGCGGATGGCACTTCAGGACGTTGAGCACACCGTAGTCGCTCGGGGCGAGCCCGAGCCGAGCGATCGCGGCATCGAGCGTTCGCCCCGAACGACCGACGAACGGCACGCCCGCCCGATCCTCCTCCACTCCGGGCGCCTCCCCGACGAACACGAGGCGCGGCGTGAGGCTCCCCCGGTAGACCACGGCCTGTGTCCGGGTCCGATGAAGGGGGCATTTTCGGCAGCGTCGGATCTCCGCGGAGAGCCGGTCCCAGTCCCTGAGGTCGCGTCGAGGCCGGAGGGGTTCGACGACGAGCTCGGTCGCGGTCGCCACGCCGGAGCGAGGGCCGAACGGCTCTTACCGCCGGCGAGCCGGGAGGGACCTTAAATAGGGGTACCCCGTGGCTCGGCCCCTTTCCGCCCATGTCTCCGCCGTCAGGGATCAACACCGCCGGCCGGCTCGCGTCGCTCCGCCAGCGGCGACGCTGGTCCGACCGGTACTACAAGCGGCGGACGCTGCACCTCAAGGAGCGGTCGGACCCTCTCGAGGGCGCCCCGCAGGCCCGGGGGATTGTCATCGAGAAGGTCGGGGTCGAAGCGAAGCAGCCGAACTCGGCGATCCGTAAGTGCATCAAGGTTCAGCTGATCAAGAACGGCCGGCAGGTGACGGCCTTCGCGGTCGGCGACGGAGCGATCAACTTCATCGACGAGCACGACGAGGTCCTCGTGGAGGGGATCGGCGGTCGAATGGGCCGTTCGTATGGGGACATCCCCGGCGTCCGGTACAAAGTGATTCAGGTGAACGGCGTCTCGCTGGACGAGCTCGTGCGCGGACGCAAGGAGAAGCCGGCCCGATGAGCGGTAACCCCGAGCCCCTCCCGCCCCCCGAGGCCGGCGCCGAAGAGCCCGGCCCTGTCGTCCAGCGTCCCCAACCGGCCGCCCCGCCTCCGTTCCCCGTCCCCCCGCTGTTCGGCAAGTACTCCTACGAAGGGATCGAGGTCCACGACCCCGGGCTCGTTCCGTACCTTTACCTGCATCCGGTCTACTCCCCGCATACCGAGGGCCGCCTCTCGGGCAAGCCGTTCCTCAAGACCCGGATGCACCTGGTGGAGCGGCTCGCGAACCACCTGATGAAGGGCGGCAAGTTCACCGGGAAGAAATCGAAGGCGCTCGCCACGGTCCGCATGGCGTTCGACGAGCTCGCCAAACGGGAGGGACAGAACCCCCTTCAGCTCCTCGTTGACGCCGTGGAAAACGCCGCTCCCCGGGAGGAGGTCACCCGGCTCCAGTTCGGTGGCATCAGCGTGCCCCGAGCGGTCGACGCGTCGCCGGCGCGCCGGCTGAACGTCGCGATCCGTAACCTCGCGCTGGGGGCGATCCAGGCGTCGCGCAAGTCCACGAAACCGATCGAGCTATGCCTCGCGGACGAGATCGCGCTGGCGGCGAAAGGGAATCTTTCGAGCTTCGCCGTGGGCCGGAAGGAAGAGGTCGAACGCGTCGCGCAATCGGCGCGGTAGCGCCCGACAGGAGGCCGCACCATGACCCACATTCGAGCCGAGTTGGCGAAGGCCATCCCCGAGATGATGCGGAACGTGGACCGGATCCGCAACATCGGCATCGTGGCCCACATCCACCACGGGAAGACGACGCTCTCCGACAACCTCCTCGCCGCCGCCGGGATGATCTCGAACGAACTCGCGGGAAAGCAGCTGCTACTGAACTACGACGAGCAGGAGCAGGCCCGCCTCCTCACGATCAACAACGCGGACGTGTCGATCGTCCACGAGTACGAGAAGGAAAACTATCTCATCAACCTCATCGACACGCCGGGCCACGTCGATTTCGGCGGGGACGTCACCCGCGCGATGCGGGCCGTGGACGGTGCGGTCGTGGTCGTTTGCGCGGTCGAGGGAGTCATGGCGCAGACCGAGACCGTCCTCCGCCAGGCCCTTCGGGAGAAGGTGAAACCGGTCCTCTTCATCAACAAGGTCGACCGAGCGATCAAAGAGCTGCAGCTCACGAGCGACGCGCTGCAGAAGCGGTTCACGTTGATCATCACCGAGGTCAACGAGCTGATCCGCAAGATGGCGCCGGAAGAGTTCGTGGACGAGTGGAGCGTCGACCCGCGCGACGGGTCGGTCGCGTTCGGCTCGGGCTACGAGAACTGGGCGATCAGCGTCCCTTACATGCAGCGGACCGGCGTGAAGTTCCCCGACATCATCGAGTACGTGACGAGCGGCCGCTCGAAAGAGATCGCCCAGAAGGCCCGGATCAACGACGTGATCTTCGACATGGTGGTCAAGCATCTTCCGAGCCCTCACGTCGCGCAGAAGTACCGGATCCCGAACATCTGGAAGGGCGACATCTCCTCCACGGTCGGCCAAGCGATGCTGAACACCGACCCCGACGGGCCCACCGCGTTCATGGTCACGGACATCACGATGGACCCGAACGCCGGGGAGATCGCGACGGGTCGTGTCTTCTCGGGCAAGCTCGAGAAGGGGATGGAGCTACAGATCGTCGGGACGAAGCTCAAGAACCGGATTCAGCACGTCTCGCTCTTCATGGGACCCGAGCGGCTCATGGTCGAGGAGGTCACCGCGGGCAACATCGGGGCGGTGATCGGTCTCAGCGACGCGTTCGCCGGCACGACGACCTCCACCATTCCCGACATGGTGCCGTTCGAGGAGATCCGGCACGTTTCCGAGCCGGTCGTCACGGTCGCGATCGAGCCGAAGCGGATGGCGGACCTCCCCAAGCTGATCGAGACGATGCGCAAGATCGCCAAGGAGGACGCGAGCCTGCGCGTCGAGATCAACCCTGAGACCGGCGAGCACCTGCTCTCGGGTATGGGCGAGCTTCACCTCGAGATCACGCAGTACCGCATCGTCAACGACTACAAGGTCGAGATCGAGGCCTCGAAGCCGATCGTCGTCTACCGCGAGGTCGTGAAGCATCTCGGTGGCCCCTTCGAAGGGAAGTCGCCGAACAAGCACAACCGGTTCTACTTCGAGGTCGAGCCGCTCCCGGAGGCGGTCGTCCAGGCGATCAAGGAGGGTGAAATCCCTCAGGGGAAATCGTTCAAGGACATCAAGACCCTCGTGACCAAGCTCGAGCAGCTCGGCATCCCGCGCGAGGAGGGCCGCGGCCTCATCGCCGTCGAGGGCGGCAACATCCTGTTCGATGTCACGAAGGGGATCCAGTACCTCAACGAGACGATGGACCTCATCGTCGACGCGTTCAAGGAAGCGATGAACCGCGGCCCGCTCGCCAACGAGAAGGTCTTCGGTCTCAAGGTCCGCCTCGTCGACGCGAAGCTCCACGAGGACTCGATCCACCGCGGCCCCGCCCAGACGATCCCGGCGGCCCGCTCGGGGATTTACGGGGCGATGGTCCTCGGTGAGCGCGTCCTGCTCGAGCCGTTTCAGAAGGCCACGGTCAACGTTCCCCAGGAAGTGCTCGCAGGTGCGACCCGCGAGCTCCAGCGCCGGCGGGGCGAGATCCTCGATATGACGAGCGTCGGGGATCTGCAGACGGTCGTGGCCAAGGTGCCGGTCGCAGAGATGTTCGGGTTCGCCTCGGACATCCGCAGCGCGACCGCCGGCAAAGTGCTCTGGGCGACCGAGTCGCTCGGCTTCGAACCGGTGCCCTCCGAGTTGCAGCCGACGGTCGTGGCGGAGATCCGACAGCGCCGCGGTCTCAAGCCCGAGCCCTACGACGCCGCCTACTACGCCGGCTAGGGCCGAAGCACTGAACCTACTACGAGCTGTAGCACGTTCGGCCGAACCAGTATACCTCTTACAAGCCGTAGTAGCTAGTCCCCGGGGATGCGTCGTACCTACTACGAGGCGTAGTGAGTTTCCGCGGCGGAGATCGCTATGCCGCGGAGGCAAGCACTCGGTCGAGGGTCTGCTGAGCTCGACCTCGCGGGCCTTCCGCGGACTTCGAGCGGATCGGCCATGCACCCTCGTGCTCGAGGAGCCAGCGCTTCCGCCATAGACCGAGACCGTAGCCGGTGATCGCTCCTCCCGCTCCGACGACCCGGTGGCAGGGGATCACGATCGGGATCGGGTTGCGGGCCATGGCCCCGCCGACCGCTCGGGCGGCCCCGGGGTAGCCGGTCCTCCGGGCGAGCTCTCCGTACGTGATCGTTCGGCCCGAGGGAACGCGCCGGAGGCCGATCCAGACGGCCCGATCGAACGCCGAGGCCGTATCCGGCGCGACCTCGAGCTCGAACGTGCTGCGGCCGCCCCGGAAGTACTCGACCAACTGACGGGGCGCGCTCCCGGCAGCGAAGGGCGGCTTGCGGCGCACCGCCGCGACCGGCGTCCCGGTCTGATGGATCCCGTGTTCGAGGAGATCGATCACCTGTACCGTCGGGCCCTGATACGCGACACGAAAGGTCCCGATCGGCGTCGGGACATCCGCGAATTCGGCGGGGTCGCCCACGTCGGCGTGAACCGCCTCCATCCTTAAACGGGTTCCAGTCAGGCTCGGGGGACGGAATGAAACACTAGCCCGGGATCGGGCCGTCGAGGCCCGTCGCGGTGATCCGGAATTCCGCCGAAGCCTCGGGAAGGGAGCGGTGCTTCACGAGCACGGCCCTTCGCCGGGGTCCCGGGAGGCGCTCGAACTTGAGGATCGTCTTCGCGGCGTGATTGAGGAACGAGCCCCCGAGCGGTTCCAGGGTGCCGTCCTTCAGGTTCCGCCAGACCTGGTTGGTGATCAGGACCGGGACATGCGCGCGGAGGGCCGTCACGACCAGGTCGGCGAGCTCGAGGCTGAGCGCCTGACGGGCCTCGTCCTCGTCGGAACCCGAGAGCGAGAGCCGATAGAAGAAGGTCGCCGAATCGACGACGATCAGCCCGACCGGACGTTTACCCTCCCGAGCGAGAGCACACGCCGTCGCGATCGCTCGGGTCTGCTCTTCGAGGTCCTTCGGCGTCGAGAGGAGGAACTTCCTCAGTATCCTCTCGAGCTCGTCGCTGGCGATCGCTCTCAGGCGATCGACGCTGACGCCCTCGGTGTCGACGTAGAGGACCCAGTGGCCCTCGCGCGCGACGCGGACCGCGACCTCCAGGCAGAACAAGGTCTTGCCGCTGCCACCCTCCCCGTAGATCTCCGTCACGCAGTCGGCCTCGAGGCCCCCGCCCAGCAGCCGGTCGATCGACGGGATCCCGGTTGGGAGTCGCGGCTCCGGCACGATGCGCCCGGAGGTGGTCCGGTGCTTAACGGGATGGTGCGGCACCCGGAACGCCGATGGGATAGGGCTGGCCGAGCTCGGGGGACCGGGCCCCCGGCCCGGTCCCACCGAACGCCTCCGGATGCTCCGTGTGGATCGGGTAGACGACCGTCGCGTGGATCCGTCGTACGATCTCGAGGAGTTCGGGGCCCGACGCGTGCCCGCTCGAATGCAGTTGATGGAAGCGCAGGCCGAAATGGTCGAGCCAGTTGTGCAGTACGCGGTCGTCGACGTCGTCTTCGGTGAACGGCTCGCTCATCGAATGGACGAACGGGCTGCCGGCCGGGGGCCTCAGGTCGATGAGCTCGGGGAAATGGAGGAGGTCGAGCGCAAGCAGGTAGCGCCCGCCCCGCTCGCGGACCTCGGTCGAGTCGAGGGCGCCGTCGAGGAGCGGCTCTTCCCACGTGAAGACCCGCTTCTTCTTTCGCGCATAGACCGAAACCCCGCGCGCCGCCCCTCGGACCGGTAGGGTTCCGTCCGGCAGGAACGGAGCGACCTCGGTGAGAAGATAGGCCGTGCGCGTCGAGACGAGGAGCTCGCGATCCGCCGCGAGCGCGGCGAGGTAGAGGGTTCGCAACCGATCGACGTCTCTCGGATACGTGCACGCCAGGGCGAGCGATCGCGTCGGCTCGAGCAGCCGGTCGATCCCGCGCTGGACCCCCTCTTCCGTGTGGTCGGCGCGCCGATCGGGGCCGGCTCGGGTTCCTTCGATGATGAGCGCCGCCGGCCGTTCGGCCGCGACGGCCTCGACGAACGCGCGGCTGTCCGCGGCGCGGGGGCCGTGGTGGCGAAAGTCCCCGGTGTAGGCGACCGTACCTTCCGAGGTTCGCACGACGAACCCGTAGGCGAACGGGATCGAGTGGTCGACGGGATATGGGATCACCTCGAGCCGCCCGACGCGGATCGGCTGGCGGTCCTCGAAGACCTTCCAGGCGTGGTCGCCGTAGCGCATCGACGGCGTCGTCGTCTCGATCGCATGAAGGAGCCGCCGGGTCCCCCGGCCCACGAAGACCGGGATCTCGGGATCGACGAGGCTGAGGTGGCCGGCGTGGTCCGCGTGCGCGTGGCTGACGAAGAGCGCGTGGACCTCGGGGGCGCGGTACGATAGGTCCGCGTCGGCGAGCGCCTCGCGGGAGTAAAGCCCCTCGATGCGCGGGAGAAGATCGAACTCGAGAAGGTCCTTGACCGGACTCGTCGACCTCGGCTTGAGGTAGTTCACGTAGAACTCCTCGGTCCGGGGCGAGAAGGACGGACCGAAGTCGAAGAGGATCCGATCGGGTCCGTCCTCCAGGAGGATCTTGTTGCCGCCGATCTCCCGAACGCCTCCGAGGAACGTGACGGTGGGCGGCCTCACGAGGATGCGACGGTCGGGAGAGATTAAACGCTCGCCACCGGAACGAACGGCTTCGGATTCCGGGACCACGCGTTGGACCGGGCGCCTCGCCTTCGCTCGGCCGAGCCGTGACGTGGCGGCGCGTGCCGAAGCGGTCCGAGGTCTCGGGCCGGGGGCGCCAGCGTTAATCGAACGACGGGGCGTACGGAGCGGAGGGCGCTGAGGATGGGCCTGATCTACACGGGGATCCGGGTCACCGACCTCGACCGGTCGCTGCGGTTCTACTGCGACGGCCTCGGCCTGGTCGAGAAGAGCCGCGGGACGATGAGCCACGGCGGGACGTTCGTCGCCCTCGAGGACCCGACGACCCACGCCGAGCTCGAGCTCAACGTCTACCCGCCTGCCTCCCGCTTCGCGGTCCCGTACTCCGTAGGCGAGGGCCTCGACCACCTCGGGTTCGAGGTCGAGGACGCGCGGGCGACGATCGAGCGGCTGCGGGCGAGGGGAGCCAAGGTCGCGATCGAGCCCTGGCTGGAACGCCACCGCTACTGGATCGGATTCGTCGAGGATCCGGACGGGATCTGGATCGAGATCCAGAGCACGGTCCCGGGCCCTAGCGCGCCTTCAGGACCTTCTTGACGTTGGGGTGCTCCTTCGTAAAGATCTTGCCGCCACAGTTGTCGCAGCGGACGCCGAAAAGGTTCGCGTCCGAGGGAAGCGCCTCCCCACAGCGGATACAGCGGAACATCGGGGAAAACGACCGGGCGCCTCGGCTTAAGCGTTGCCGCCCGCCGCCTCCTTCTCGGCCCGAGTGATCGCCGGCGGCGGCTGGAAGACGTAGGCGTTCGAGGCGAAGCGGGTGCCGCATCGGCGGCACTCGTAGATGCCGCTCGCGACCCGCTGGAGCGTGACGGTCGAACAGCGTGGGCACGCCGACGCCCGGGAGCGGGCGCGGTCCACTTCGAGGACGCGGCGGCGGATCCGGATCCCGTACCGGGGTCCCATCCAGCCCGTGGCTCCCACTTTCTTCGTCCGCTTGCTCATCCGCCGCCCCCTCGCGCGAGCGCCCGAAGCCGATCCCCGTGACGGAACGCGCGGTCGACGACGGTTCGCACGTCATCCGGGGAGAACGCGCCCACAAGGCCCTTCTGCATTGCGACGACCCGCCCGGCCTCGTCGGTGGCGACGGTGAGCCGCCCCTGCGCGGCCCGCTCCTCGTCGAACGTGGGGTCGACGACGATCGAGTCCCCGAGTCGGACGAAGGTGCACTCGACCGGGTAGTGAAGGATCTCGAGCGGGTAGTCGGCCTCGGCGATCCCGAACCGCTTCGCGGGCACCGTCGCGTGGGTGAGGGCCCCGAGCGCGGCGAGGAGGGCGGTGTCGATCAGGTTGCCTCCGTGGTCGATGACGTGCAGGTCGACGTAGCAGACCCACGTCTTCTCCCCCGGCGTGACGCACAGCCGAGTGAGGTCGATCGTCTCGGCCGCGCGGATCGCCCGATCGACTACGCGCGAGACCTCGATCGCCCCCGGCTGGGGGGGGCCGGGCTCGAAGGTCGGGCTCGACAGCGGGACGAGTTCCGCATTGGTGGTAAGGACCCCGGCGTTCGGGGTGTCGGGAAACGGCTTCCCCGGTTCGAGCTTGATACCCCCGACGACGACGGTGTCGCCGATCCGGGCCAGCGCCGAGCCGTCCGCCGTGGCGACGAACCCGGGCTCGACGACCGTCGGACGGTAGTCGTCCGGACCGCGTCCGTCGAGTCGCTTTCCGGACGAGGCGAGATCGAGGATGTGGGTCGTGAGGATCTCGGCGGTGACCTCCTCGCTCATGCGGATCCCTCCGCGGCGGGCTCGACCGCATAACGCTCCCGGAGCGCCGCTTTCATCCGCTCGTAGATCTGCCGACAGCCCGCCACGCCCATGTCGAGCGCTTGGGAGAGTTCCGCCGGCGTCATGTGCCCCTCCATCTGAAGGAGCACGAGCCGACCGGACTGAGGAACGAGAGCCATCGGTAGGTCGGCCTCGCCGAAGTTGTCCTCTTCCTTCTTGAGGTCGAGCACGAGGGCGCCGCCGGCCTTTCCGACCGCGACCGCGGGCAAGAGGTCGACCATGGGAATCCCCGCGTCCGCGAGAGCCACCGAGGCGGCGACGATGCCGGCGCAGCGGGTGCCCGCGTTCGCTTGCAGGACTTCGATGTAGACATCGATGCTCGTGCGCGGGAACTCCTCGACGAAGACGACGGACTCGAGCGCTTCGGCGATCACTTTCGAGATCTCCTGCGAGCGTCGGTCCAGCCCGGGTCGCTTGCGCTCGTCGACGGAGAACGCGGCCATGTTGTACTTGCACTGGATCACGGCCTTGGTGTTCTGCTGGAGGTGCCTCGGGTGCACCTCGCGCGGCCCGTAGACCGCGGCCATCACCTTGTTCGCACCCCACTCGACGAACGCCGATCCGTCGGCGTGCTTGAGCGCCCCCGCCTGGATCTTGATCGGCCGGAGCTCATCCACCCGTCGTCCGTCGATCCTCAGCCCCTCGGGGCTCAGCAGGACGGGGACGTCCTTGGCACCTACGTTTCCCATCTTCGTTTCCTCCTTGAACTGTTACTCGAGGTCCGGGTCGACCGGCTCCTCGTCCTCGATCTCGGGCTCGACGTCCCGGTCCGCCGGGGGGGGACTCACGTACGTCGGGCCGGGCGCGTCGCGATGCGCCGTCTCGGTCGGAGGCTCTTGCGGACCGACCTCGTCCCCGCTCGCGGTTGCCCGCAGGTAGCTGTCGACGCGCTCGGTGAGGCCCCGGTGCTGCGCCCCTTCGGCGATGATCCTCAGGGCCTCGCGCACTCGCTCGATCGCTTCCGGGCTCCCGCCGACCCACACCCGGCCGTTCTGACCGACGGCGATCTGGGCACCGGTGCGTTGGATGATCGTTTGGATCATCGAGCCCCCGCGACCGACCACGCGCGGAATGCGCGCGGGCGACAGGCTCACGATCGTACCCCCCTCGAGCTTGCCGAGCCCCTCGCCGTTCATCGTGACCCCGATGCGACCGGTCGGATCGAGGTTCTCGACCTGGACCACGACCGATTCCCCCACGCGCAGGTAGCGGTCGGTCTCGCCGACCTCGATCTTCCACGGCGTCCCGGTCATGTGCAGCGGAGCCCAGCGCGGGGCACCGATGTCGAGGAGCCAGAACGTTCCCTGGACGTCGGTGACGGTACCGATCACGACGTCGCGAGGTTTCGGGATGTAGCGGCCGGAGAGCGGCACGACCTGGACGAGCGGGGGGCGGGGCGAGAGGAGACCGAGGACGCTCGCGTAGATCCTCCCGCCGACGCGGTAGGTGCCGGGGCCCGGTTTCAGCCCGTGACCGGGGAGCTCCTCGCCCGGCAGTACTAGTACGCGATCCCCGAACGAATGCGAGGGGGAACCCTCGTGGCCACGCCGACGGTGGCTGGGACGATGACCTCTGCCCATGTTTGGTGCTGCACCGGGGCGCGCGACGGAGGTGGCCTATTTAACCAGAGCGGTCTCGGCGGCGCCTTTCGTCCGGGCGTTGAGCTTCTCGTAGAGCTCGGTCTGGACCCCGGCGGGAATCTCCACGATCGCGCTCCACGACCCGTCGCCGAGCCACTGCTCGTCGAGGATCCGTCCGAGCCCCTTCAGCTCGCCGATCACCCGGGGGTAGTGTTGCGCGGGTAGCTTCACCCGGACCTTCACGACGTCGAGTCGGATCGGCAGGATCGGCCGGAGCTTCGCCAGGACCTCCTGCACCTGCGCGTCCACCGGCCGGAACGGATCGATGTGGACCTTCGCTTCGGCCATCGCCGCCTCGATACGGGCGGGTGGGTGGGGGGCACCGGTTTGGGGGTTCATCGCGTTCCGAGCGATGGTCGCGACGATCTGGCGGTGTTTCGCGGCCTGGAGCTGATGGCGCTGCTCGGTGGTGACCTGGACCTCGCCCTTCAGCACGATCTGTTTCGCGATCTCGGGAAGGCTGCGCGTGTGGAACGTTCGCTCGAGGTGCTCCATCGAGATCTTGTCGCCCTTTTTCGCGTCCTTGAAGACCTGATCGAGAGCGAGCTTGTCGGACAGGTCGACGTCCTTGCCGTCCTTGAGGTCCTGAACCGCCGCGGGATCGACCAGGACCTCGAAGCGGGACCCGCCCGTCTCCCAGCGCGCGATCACCGCGTCGTCGACCTTCACCATCGGCGCCCGTTCTCGCCGGGGGCGCGGCCTAGGATCGGGCCGGTTTCCCCGTCGTGCTCGTCCCGGGAAGCCGGGCGACGTACTTCTGGATGTCGTCCGCCGCGAGCCGGGTCATCCCCTGCTCCGGCTCGACCGTGCAGACCTCGACCTGGGAAAGATTGCTCCCTTCGTCGAGACCCGCCCGCAGCCCCTCGAGCGCGAGAAGGATGGCCGTGTCCCGATCCATGCCCGGCCGGTACTTCTGCTCGAAGAGGTCCATCACGGGACCTTTGTTGCCACCGGTGCTCGCCGCCTTGAAGCTCGTCAGCGAGCCGGACGGTTCCGTCTCGAACAGGTGGACTCCCGAGTCGTCGTAGCCGCCGACGAGGAGCGCAGTGCCGAAGGGGCGGACGCCCCCGAACTGGGTGTACTGCTGCTTGTAGTCGCAGATCCGGCGGACGAGGAGTTCGACGGTCATCGGTTCAGCGTAGGTGACCCGGTTCACCTGCGCCGCGAGTCGCGCGTAGTCGACGAGGACCCTCGCGTCCGCCACCAGTCCCGCGGTCGCGCACGCGATGTTGTCGTCGATCTGGTGGATCTTCTCGAGGCTTGCCGCTTCCGCGAGCTTCGGGTTCGGGATCCGCCGGTCGGCGATCAGAACGACCCCGTTCGCGTAGACGACGCCGGCGGTCGTCGCGCCTCGGCGGACCGCCTCGCGGGCGTACTCGACTTGGAAGAGGCGCCCGTCCGGAGAGAAGACCGTGATCGCCCGGTCATATGCCATCTGGCCGGGTTGCATCTCCATCGTGCTTCCCCGCGGGCGCCACTCGAGCCCCCTTTATAACGGAGTCGAGGGCAGTAACGCCGCCGTCAGCCGGTTACGCGTCGTCCGTCGCCCGGGCCGCGGTCCCGCGTGCACGACAACCGTATCTCCCTCTGGCGGCCGTGGGTGAGCATGGCCGGGTCAGGGGATGGGCGGCCGCACACCGGTGGCTTTCGGCTGGCGCAGGCGAGCTCCTCCTACCTCCGCAGTGCGGCCGAGCAGGCCATCGATTGGTACCCCTGGGGTCCGGAGGCGTTTGCGCTCGCGAAGCGAACCGGTCGGCCGATCCTGCTCGACATCGGGGCCTCGTGGTGCCACTGGTGCCACGTGATGGACGAGGGGACCTACTCCGACAGCGAGGTCGCTCGCCTGCTGGCCCAGCATTTCGTTGCGATCAAGGTCGATCGCGACGAGAACCCCGAGATCGATCGACGCTACCAGCGCCAGGTCGGCGCGCTCACCGGCGAGGGAGGATGGCCCCTCACCGGCTTCCTTACTCCCGATGGAGAGGTGTTTCTCGGTGGAACCTACTTCCCCCCGCAGGACGGTCACGGCCGTCCGGGGTTCCGGCGGGTCCTGAAGGAGGTGGCCCGGTTGTGGGCCGAGGAGCCCGAGCGGATCCAAGAGAACGCTCGGGCGATCCAGGACGCGCTCGCCCGCCTGCGGGAACGACGGGCGCCCGCCGACCGTCCGCTCGCCGTGTTCCTCGCCTCCGTGCGCGCAGAGATCAGCTCCGCCTACGACCCGGTCAACGGAGGATTCGGAATGGCACCGAAGTTCCCGCATCCCACGGCCGTGTCGCTGCTGCTGTACGACGCCTTCGCCCGCCAAGCGCCGATGAGCGCCGACCGTGCTCGCGATACGCTGCGGCGGATGGCGGACGGCGGAATCTACGACCAGCTGGGGGGCGGGTTCCACCGATACGCGGTCGACGAAGGCTGGCACATCCCTCACTTCGAGAAGATGGGGGTGGACAACGCCGCGCTTCTCGGCGCGTACACGGAGGGGGTCCAGCGGTTCGGCGAGCCGCGGATGGAAGAGACGGTCCGGGGAACGATCGCTTGGTTGCGGACCGAGCTCGCCGATCCGTCGGGCGGGTACGGCGCGAGCCAGGACGCCGACAACGCGCCCGGCGACGACGGGAACTACTTCACCTGGACCCGAGGAGAGTTCAAGGAAGTGCTTTCGAGCGACGACCTTCGCTTCGCGACGCGCTTCTTCGGGCTCGGCACCGACGGCCGCATGCATCACGACCCGGAACGCAACGTCCTGTTCCGCATGCTGCCGGTCGCCGACGCCGCCGAAGGGCTCGATCTTACGGGCGGTGCGGACGCCACGCTGACCCGGATCATCGAGCGACTCTCGGCCGCCCGCCGAGTCCGACCCGCGCCCGCGATCGACCGGGCCCTCTACGCGGACATCAACGGCCGCTTCATCGCCGCGCTCGCGCGGGCCGGGACCGTTGTCGGTGATCCCGAGGCTCTTGCCGATGCCCGCCGGGCCGCCGATCGGTTCCTCGGCCACGCCTACCGTCCCCGCGAGGGGGTCGCGCATCGACTCGATCCCGCGGGCCCCCAAGGCTTCGGTCTGCTCGAAGACCAGGTGGCGTTCGCCTCGGGTCTCGTCGAGCTCGCCGGCGCGACGGCGGACCCGAGGTATCTCGGTCCGGCGGTCGACCTCCTCGAGACCATCGACCAAGAGTTCCGCGGAGAGGACGGGCTGTTCCGTGACGTGGCGCCTCGGCTCTACGACGGCCCTTCGCTGCCGGCCGTCGCCGAGCCCAGTTATCCGCTCGAAGACAGCCCACACCTGTCCGCGAACGCGTCCGCTGCGCTCACGTTCCTCCGTCTCTCCTCGCTGGTCAAGGACGACCGGTGGCGGGAGAAGGCGGCGGCCCTCCTTCCGCCGATCGCCGCCCGGATCGGAGGAGCCGGGCTCTTTGCCGCCGGGTCCGCGCTCGCTGCCGGGCTCCTCGCGACCGAGCCCGCGACCGTCGTCGTCGAAGGGGAAGGGCCGATGGCCGACGCCCTCGTCCGGGCCGCCCGGCGAGCGTGGCACCCGAACACCTGGGTCTTCGCGCGCCCCCCACCTCCCCCGTTCTCGCTGCCCGAGGAGCTCGCGAGCGCCGCGCGAGGTACGGGAACGCGCGCGCTCGTCTGCTTCGGCTCCTCCTGCGCTCCGCCGATCACCGACCCGGCCGAGCTCGCCCCGGTCTTGGCGTCGCCGGGCCGGGCGGTCTCTTCGTAGCGATCGACCCTAGGTCGGTGCCGTCGAGCAGGTACGCTCGCGCGACCCCGTCGGAGAGGAACCGCCGGAAGAGGAACGATCGACCCCGCGCCGGCCGTTCCCGATTGAGCGACTCTACTCCGGCGAGGGGGTTGAACGCGGGGAGCACGATGATCTCCCGAGCCTGTAGGGGCGCGTGGCGCCGGCGCCGACGCGGTTGCGGAGGAGGGGGCGGACGCTCGACGCGCACCCAGCACGGCCGCTTGCCGATCGGGTCATCGGCGGTAGGCGCGAGGCGGAACCCCGGGTGGAGGTGTCCGGCGACGAGCGACGGGGCTCGCAGCACGGAGTTCGCCGGCCACCGGTGTCCGTGGAAGATGCCGACCCCCTCGATCACGATCCCGGCCGCCGATCGGACGGCGACCTCCCGCGGAAGGTAGCTCGCGAGACCGACGTCGTGGTTGCCGAGGATCAACTCCACCTCGAACTCCTCGGCCAGAAGACCGGCGAAGAAGTCGAACAGCACCGGACGAAGCGGCGGCGGAGCCCCGACGATCGGGTGCTTGACGTCGCCCGCGATCACGAGCCCACGGGCGGACTGCGACCGGAGGAGGTCGACCAGCCGTTCTAGCATCCGCCCGGCGGAACCCTCGGGGGGGCCCCCGGGCCGCTCGGGAGTGCCCCCGAGTCCGAGGTGGAGGTCCGCGACCACGAGACGTCGGGCTTCCGGTCGACCGGGCGGCTCCAGCACGAGCGCCGGTGCGTCAGGAACCGGTCGGAGCGAGGCCACCACACGTTGCGGAGCGATCGGCCTCCCAAGACGGTTCGCTGCAGCCCGGAACTTCCGGCGTTCGAGGATCGGCGGAAAGGGACGTTCTTATACGAACGGTAATTTGTACTTCCGGACCGAACATGCCGAAATCGCGCGAGCGCTGGATCGACGAGGTACGGCAGACGCTCCAGCAGGCGGGATTCTTCGTGTCCGACGCCCACGGGGTCCGACCGTCGAGCTTCGACCTGGCCGCGCGGCGCGACGCGACGCTCCTCCTCGTGAAGGTGCTCAAGAACATCGACGCGCTCGACGCGGACGAGGCGGCCCGCCTGCTCGAGCTCGGTCGGCTCTTTCCGGCGATCGTCCTCGTGATCGGTCGCACCTCGGGAGCTTCCGAGCTCGCGCCCGGCGTCGTCTATACCCGCTACTCCGTGCCGATCATCAGCCAGGAGACGCTCCAGGAGTACCTCGACAAGGCCCTCCCGCCCTTCCTGTACGCGAGCCCGGGAGGCACGTTCGCCCGGGTCGACGGCGAGCGGCTGCGCGGGCTACGCGTGACCCGCGGGCTCTCCCTCGGCGCGCTCGCCGGGATCGCCGGGGTCTCCCGTCGCGCCATCCAGCTCTACGAGGAGGGTGCGGGGGCCGAGGTCGAGGTGATCGAGCGGATCGAGCGGTTCCTGGGGGAACCGATCGTCCGGCCGATCGACCTGTTTGAGCCGAAGCGGGTCCGGGGACCGGAGGCCCCCGATGACACTCCCGCCGGACGTGCCCCGGGCCGATCCGCCGAGCGGGTGGCTCGGCTTCGTCCACGGACCGGCGATGCCCTCCGTGACGGGATGATCGCCCAGCTCGACGGCATGGGACTCGAGGTCGTCGTGACCGCGAGGGCCCCCTTCGATGCCCTCGCCCACACCCCGGACGTCCTGCTCGCCTCGACGGGCAGCCTGCGCGCCGCGCTCCACCGCGCGGAGGTGCTCCACAGCTTGGCACGGGTCGCCGAGGGCCACGCGATGTTCATCGTCCGGGAGGCGGTGCACCGCGCGGTGATCGCGGGCCTGCCGATCCTCAACGTCGAGGAGCTGAAGCGCCACCGGGATCCGGACGATCTCCTCGAAGAGATCGCGGAGCGGGAAGGCCGGTGATCTTCGAGCGGGTGCGCTCGGTGAGTGACGTCCTCCTCGTCGCCCCTGTACGGGGAGTCGAGTCGGAGGTCGCGCCGGCGATCGCCGCCGTGGACGCGTTCGGTCCCGACGCGATCGGGATCGGGCTCTCACCCGAAGAGCTCGCCGGCCTGACCGAGTACTTCGTCACGAGCGAAGCGGAGCCGCTGGTGCCGCTCACGTCGAACGAGACCAGTGAGGTCCGCGGACTTTCGCGGTTCGGGCCCGTCCGGGTACCGAACCCATCCTACGTGGAGCTCCTCATCTGGGCCCGATTGCGCGGGATACCGGTGATGCCGCTCGACCCGAGCGACGAGGCCCACGCGAGCCTGTTCGCCGAGCACATCGGCTACGTGGAGCTCGTCCGGCGAACGGTCCGGGAGCGATCCGTAGCGCGACACCCCCCGGCCCCTTCGACGCCGGACGAGTTCGCCCTCGCTTGGGATCGGGAGGTCGCGAAGGGCCGAGGCTCGCGGGCGTTCGCCCGCTCCCGCGACGAGGAGCTGGTCGCGGCGGCCCAGAGCCTGGGCGCGGGGCGCTCGCGGATCGCGGTCGTCGTCGATCGGGAGCGTTTCGCACAGGTACGGTCACTCCTGGCTGGATCGGCGGCCCCGTCGCCCGGCTGACCCGAGCGGTCCCGTTCCGCGTGCGCGGCGCGCCGTCGCGGGTCGCGACGCACGACAACGACCTATAGCGCGGTCACCTCAGAGGGTCATGACGTCCTTCGTCGGGGAGGACGGGCCCACCTCATCGATCCGGTTCACGGTGAACGATCGCCCGATATCCGTCGCCATCCGGCCCGACCGAAATCTCCTCGAGGTGCTACGGGTGGAGCTCGGGCTGACCGGCACCAAGTACGGCTGCGGGGAGGGTGAATGCGGATCGTGCACCGTCCTCCTCAACGGGCGCGCGACGCGCTCCTGCCAGGTGGCCGTCGGCGACCTCGCAGGCGCCACCGTGGTCACCGTCGAGGGCCTGGCGCGCGACGGGAGGCTGACCCCGGTGCAGCAGGCGTTCGTCGAGGTCGGCGCCTTCCAGTGCGGCTTCTGTACGCCGGGCATGGTCGTCGCCGCCACCGCGCTCCTCCGGCGAAGCCCGCACCCGGCCGACGCGGAGATCCGGGCCGCGATGGACGGAAACGTCTGCCGCTGCGGAGGGTACGGCCGGATCCTCCGGGCCATACGGCGGGCGGCGGAGATCTCGGCACTGCCACCGGAGGCGAGGGGATGACGCTCCCCCGCCCCCGCCGCCCGTGGGACCGCACGGATCCCGCTCGGCGCGATTACTTCGAGGTCCTGGGTGAAGGGCTCCTCGCGCAGCTCGCCGGTCGGCCCGCCGGCGGGGGGGCCCGAGGCTGGTCCCCTCCGAGCGGCGGAGCGTGGGTGCACGTCGGCCCGAGCGGCGGGATACGCGCCTTCACCGGAAAGGTGGAGGTGGGGCAGGGGACCCGCGTCGCCCTCAGCCTCGCCGTCGCCGAAGAGCTCCGGGTCCCGCTTGCCCGCGTGGACCTCGTGATGGGCGACACCGACCTCTGCCCCTGGGACATGGGCACGTTCGGCAGCCGCTCGATGCCCGATGCCGCCCCGGCGCTCCAGCGGGTGGCCGCCGGGGCACGCGAGGCGCTCCTCGACCTCGCGGCGGACAAGGGCATCGGACCGCGGGACCGTCTCGAAGCCGTGGACGGAGCGGTAACTGCCCCGGGCAGGTCGGGGACGGTCGCCTACGGAGCGCTCGTAACCGGTGAACGGCGGATCGTGGCGGTCGATCCGGCGCAACCGCTGACGGCCGCCTCCGGATGGAGGGTGGCCGGCCGACCGATCGCCGACCCGCGTGCCGAGGAGGTCGTGACGGGGCGGCGCACCTACACCTCCGACCTCCGCCTGCCCGGCATGCGGTACGGGGCCGCCCTGCATCCGCCCCGGATGGGCAGCCGATTGATCCGGGCCGATCTCGGCGCTGCGGCGTCGAGACCGGGGGTCCAGGTCGTCCACGAGGACGGGTTCATCGGTGCTGTCGCAGCCTCGCCGCGCGAGGCGCACTCGGCGGTCGCGGCAATCCGGGCCGTTTGGGAAGAGACCCCGGAACCCGGCGAGGCCGAGATCGAGACGTTCCTGCGCCACCACCCGGCGTCCGGCGACGATTGGGACACCGCCGAGCGCCACGAGGGCGATCCCGTGTCGGCGCTCGCGGCGGCCCCGTTCACCGTGCAGGCGTCGTACCGAACGGCGTACATCGCTCACACGCCGCTCGAGACCCGCGCCGCCGTCGCGGAGTGGACCGGCACCCGCGTGACGATCTGGGTTGGGACCCAGACCCCGTTCCGGGCCCGAGAGTACGTCGCGACCGCGCTCGGGATCCCGTTGGAGGACATCCGCGTGATCGTGCCGTACACCGGCGCGGGGTTCGGGGGCAAGCACGGAGGCGACGTGGCGGCCGCCGCCGCCCGTCTGGCTCGGGCCGCGGGCGCGCCGGTTGAGCTCACCTACTCTCGGGAGGAGGAGTTCCGGTGGGGATACTTCCGACCCATGGCGATCATCGATCTGAAAGCCGGCGCCGATCGCGACGGCCACCTCGCGGCATGGATCTTCCACAACGTCAACGCGGGGGCCGCCGCCCTCCTGCCCCCCTACCGTATCCCCCACCAGGCGGTGGACAACGAGCTGTCCGAGTCGCCGCTCGCCCAGGGTCCGTACCGCTCGCTGGCCGCGAACACGAACAACTTCGCCCGGGAGTGTGCGATCGACGAGCTCGCCGAACGGGCCGGGATCGATCCGGTGGAGTTCCGGCAGCGGAACCTCGACGACGAACGCCTCCGGGTCGTCCTGCGGCGGGCCGCGGAGACCGCCGGTTGGGCGGATTGGCACCGGGAAGCCGGTCGCGGCCGCGGGGTCGCGATCGGTCTCGAGAAGGGCGGGCGCGTGGCCACGATCGCGACCGTCACAGCGCGCGACGATCGACCGGTCCGCGTGGACCGGATCGTTACGGTGTACGAAGCCGGGACGATCGTCCATCCCGAGAACCTGAGGAGCCAGATCGAGGGTGCGGCGGTGCAGGCGCTCGGAGGTGCCCTGTTCGAGGCCATCCATTTCGACCAGGGCCGAATCCGCAACGCCCGGCTCTCCGAGTACCGCGTCCCGCGCTTCTCCGACCTTCCCGAGATCGAAGCGGTCCTCCTCGACCGCCCGGACATTCCGTCCGCAGGGGGAGGGGAGACCCCAATGATCGCCGTCGCGCCGGCGATCGCGAACGCGCTCTACGAGGCGACCGGCCGTCGCCGACGCACCCTCCCTCTCTTGGAGGACGACCTCATGCCTCCCCCGACGCCGACGGCGGGGGCGCGACGTCCTACTCGTCCTCGCGCCGGAGGATCCAGTCGAGGATCGCCCGCGCGTTCGCGCGGAACTCGTCGAGCGTCCCCTCGTTGACGAGCATCCCGTCCGCGAGCGCGAAAGCGTTGCCGATACCCCACTTGAGCTCGCGTCGGTCCCGGTCGTAGAAGTCCTGCAGGTCGACGTCGTCGCTGCGCGCCCGCGCGCTCAGCCGGTCGTGCCGGGTCTCGGGAGAGGCGAAGATCCCGAGGACAAAGAGGTCGCCGAAGTTGTGCCGGAAGACCGAGACCTCGCTGTCGGACCGGCAGCCGTCCACCAGCATCCGCGTCTCGGTGAGCTTCGGTAGGGCACGCTGAGCCCAGACCCCCGGCCCGTGCTTGTCGCGTTCCTCGGACGCGACGCGGCCGACGTTCGCATTCGTCAACGGAAGACCCCGTCGTCGGGTCTCGTCGCGCACGAGGTCGCCCATCTTGAGGGTCGCGAGGCCCATCGAGCGCGCGACGGCGATCAGCTCGTCCTTGCCCGAACCGGGCATGCCGACCGTGACGATGAGTTTCATGGCGCCCGGGAACCGTCGTCGGCCGGGCGGGGGGCGGCACTCGCCTTCAGGTTGGCGGCGACGTCCGTCTCGGTGACCAGTTGGAGGCGGTCGGCGCGCTGTCGGAACTGCGTCGCCTCCTGCTCCTCGAGGCGGGCGCTCTCGAGGTAGCGGTCGACCTTGACCTTCAGTTCGGCGGTCTTCTGCGTCTTCTGGGCCGCTCGAAGTTCGAGGGCGCGGGCCTTCTGCTGACGATCCACGACCTTCTGTTGCAGCTTGCGCATCCGGTAGTGGAGGTTCGTCACGTCGGACCCGACCGGGCCGCCCCCGGCGCGACTCGTGCCGGCCTCGATGTCGCGCTCGTGCTGCTTCATCTGCTGCTCGATCTCGGGGATCTCCGCGAGGACCCGCTGTGCTTTCTCGCGCAGCACCGTCGCTTGGTGACGGAGCTTGTCGATCCGGGTGTTGATCCGGGACGCCCGCTGATGGAATCGACCCGCGGCGCGGTCGTGACGGGCTGCCAGCTCTCGCAGCTTGGTGATATCGGCGTACTGCTGGCCCAGCCACCGCGATTGTCGATGGTGGAGCGGGGTCGTCGTGCCCGTGGCGGGCGGCGCACCCCCACCGCTAGCCATCGTGCTCGACTACGGTTGTGCGAGGTATATGCGTTGTTCGGTAGGTGCGCAGTCCGTTCGTCGTCTACGCCCGCCGGGGACGGGGGGCCACGAGCGCCGGACGAAGGCGGGCGACGAGGTCCGTGACCCGGAGCCGTTCCTGCGACCTCGTGTCCCGGTCGCGCAGCGTTACGGTGTCGCGGTCGGGGCCTTCCTCGAGCGTCCGTCCGTCGACCGTGATGCAGAACGGCGTGCCGACCTCATCCATTCGGGCGTAGCGTCGCCCGATCGCGCCGGCCTCGTCGTAGCGGTTGGAGATTCCCTGGGACTCGAGGTCGTCCGAAAGCCGAAGCGCATACGCCGCATGCTCCTTCGCCATGAGCGGGAAGACCCCGACGGGGACCGGGGCGAGGTACGGGGGGAGGCGCCAGATCGTGCGTTCCCCGTCCTTGACGAGGTGGACGTCGGCGAGAGCCCAGACGTTCCGATCGACCCCGAAGGTGAGTTCCAGCACGTGCGGCAGCACCTTCGTTCCCGCCGAGAGCGTCACGGAAAGATCTCGCCCGGAGCCTTCGCTGTGCCGGCGGAGGTCGTAATCGCCCCGGTAGTGAACCGCGCCGAGCTCCTTGAACCCGCCCAGGCTCTCGAGCCGGACCTCGATGTCGAACTGGATCCGGTTGTAGAAGGCCCGCTCGGCGTCGGACTTCTCGAACAGACGGATCCGGTCGGCCGGGTAGCGCAGCACGTCCCGGAAGAACCGGAACGAGTGGACCAGGTGAAAGACGTAGAACTCGGGCAGACCCCCGCTCGCCGCGAGGTCTCCGGCCGAGACCAGCTCCGGCGACTCCTCGCCGGCGGACCGTCGGGCCACTCGCAGGACCGGGAGGCGTTCGTCCCGCACGGAGTCGAACGGCACCGGGAACGTCGCGGGGTCGAAGAAGATCTGGAGCTCGGCCTGGGTGAACGCCCGCATCCGGAAGAGGAGCTGGCGAGGCGCGATCTCGTTGCGGTACGCCTTCCCGACGACCGCGATGCCCAGCGGCAGGGCGCGCCGCCCCACGTCCCACATACGAGCGAACGATAGGTAGCTGCCCTGCGCGGTCTCGGGTCGAAGGTAGGCCCGTTCCTTGCCCGTTACGCCGAAATCCATCCCGAACATCAGGTTGAACGATCGTGGAACGCTGAGCGCGGCCGACCCGCAGTTCGGGCAGCGGACCTGGCGCGCCGACACGATCTCGGCGATCTGGGTCGGCGAGAGCCCGTCGACCCCCTCCGGGCGCACCTTTTCGAGAACCGTCTCGGCCCGGAACGACGCGTGGCACTGCTCGCAGGTGATCTCGGGGTCGGTGAAGTTCTCGAGGTGCCCCGACGCACGGACGACCGCCTCGGGCAGTATCTCGGCCGGCTCGATCACGTAGTAGTCGTGAGAGAGGCCCGGGAACCAAGCCACCCAAGCCTCTTCCACGCGGCGCTTGAGCGCGGCGCCGAGGGGGCCGTAATCGTAGAGGCCCTGAGCGCCTCCGTAGATCTCGGCGGACGGCCAGAGCACACCGCGACGCCGGAGCAGCGCGAACAGCTCGTCGCTCTTCATCTCGGGAGTCCTCGCCGCCCCGGCGGGGGCCCGGCCGGAACGATAAGATGTTCGGTCGTCCTCGTGACGATCTGGTACGCGGGGTCCTCCGGGGGAAGACGGACGACGACGGGAGGCACCGGCATCCCCGGAGCGATGCGGGCCGCCGCGGGCTCGCCCAGCCACCGCCACGGCTCGATCAGTGCGGCGCGCGCGAGGAACCCGGCGGACACCGGCCGGCGGCGGAGGCGCGTCGCGGTGTAGGCGAACTCGAGCTCGCGCCAGAGCGAGGGGGCATGGAACATCGCGTTGTCCGTGCCGAGCAGCACCTTGAGTCCGAGACGTTCCATCGATCGGAGATCCGGCTGGCGGCCGAACAGCGCGTTCGACCGGGGGCAGACGGCCGCCGTGACCCCCGCGTCCCGGACAGCGGCGAGGTCGTCGACGGTGGCGTGGGCGAGGTGGACGACGAGATCGGGACGAGGACGAAGGAACGAGTCGGGCGGCTCGCGTCGGGCCTCGCTGGCGTGAAGGCCGAACCGCTTGCCGGTCGATCGGCACGCGCGCGCGACCGTCGATCGGGTCTCGGCGGGCTCCTCGAGCGCGCTCGACAGGCCGACCCCGTCGGCGATGGCGAGGAGGGACCGCAGTTCTCCGGCGTCGACCGGGCGGGCGAGGGGGCGTCCCAGGATCACGGCCCGCACGCGCATGCCGCGCGCGGCATCTCGGAGCAGCCGGACGCCCTCGGTCCCCTCTTCTCGAAAGTCGATCGTTGCCGCGACGTGATCCCGCGCCATCCGGTCGAGGGCTCCGCGGAACGCGGCGAGCTTCGTCGCGCGCGGGGTCTCGGCGAGGAGGCGGAATTTGTAGCCATGAGGGGGCCGCACGAGCCGGGCGATCGGTCCCGGGGGCGGCTCACGGACCGAGACCGCGTCGCCGAGGTGGGTGTGGCCGTTCACGGGAGCGGGGATCACGATCCCGCGGATCCGTCGCTCGCGGCCGTGCGCCGATTCGGTCCCGAGACCGCCGACCTCTACGACCCTGCCCTCGCGGAAGCGGACGTAGCCGGGTCGGCTGCCGTCCACGTCGAGGATCGCTCCTTGCACGATCATGAGAGGCCGCCGCCAGAGGTGACGGCCCGCTTAAGGGCAAGCCGAGGGACCGGCCGAAGGGCTATGCGGTGCCGGCTCTCATGGCCGTGCGGGCGAGGACGTTGGATCGAGCGAACGACTCGCCTCGCGACCTCCTCGTCTCGGGCCACGTCAACGTGGACCGATTCCTTGCCCTTGAGGAATTCCCGTCGCCGGATCGAACCGTACCGGTCGTCGCCTATCGCGAAGAGCTCGGCGGGACGGCGTGGAACATCGCGCGGACGGCCGCGCGATACGGGGTGCGGTCCGGGCTGGTCACGAGGATCGGGGGGGACTTTCCTTCGGAGTTCTCGGTCGCGATGCGCTCGTCGGGCATCGACCTGCGGGGCGTGGAGCGGACCGAAGGGATTCGCACGCCCTCCGCGTACATCCTCGAGGACGCCCAGGGCCGCCAGCGGACGCTGATGGACCAGGGGGCGATGGACGCGCCTCCCACCGCCCCGCCCGCGCGCCCGTGGCTGCGAGAGTACTCCTGGGTGCATCTTACGACGGGACCACCGGAGTACCAGTTGTCGCTCCAGCGTCAGGCGCGGGCGCTCGGGTTGCGGATCGCGGCGGATCCGGCGCAGGAGGTCCACTACCGGTGGGGTCGCGAGCGCCTGAGGACGCTCCTTGCGGGCTCGGAGATCTTGTTCGGTAACCTCTCCGAGATCACCCGCGTCGCGCGGTTGCTCTCGGTCCCGCGGGTGGAATCGTTGGTCGAACGGGTGCCGCTCGTCGTTCGCACCGAGGGCCCGCGGGGCGCCACAGCGTTCGCCCGGACCGGTTCGGTCCATGTTCCGTCGGTTCGCCCTCGCCGGATCCGCACGGTCGTCGGGGCCGGCGACTCCTTCCGTGGCGGTTTTTACTCGGCGTGGTTCGCGGGGGCGGAGCTCGCGGCATGTCTGCGAGCCGGCACGCGGGCCGCCGCGCGGGGAATGGAGGGGACCCAGTAGGGTCGTTCGCGTCCATGGAGATGCGTCCGTTCGGCCGGCTGGTGAGCGTGGAGGTGGCTCGTCGCCGCCTGCTCGCGGCCACCCGCCCGCTCTCGCGCACCGAGATCGTCCCCGTGGCGGACGCGTTCGGACGGATCGCCGCGCGGACGTACCGGTCTCCGCGCCCCGTCCCGTGGTTCCCTCGGGCCACGTGGGACGGGTTCGCGCTGCGCAGCGCGGACACGCGATCGGCCTCCCCTCGCCATCCGGTCGACCTCGCCATTGTGGGCGAAGTATTCGCAGAGCAGTCGTTTCCGGCGCGCGTCCGTCCCGGTCAATGTGTCGCGATCGCGACCGGGGGAGCCCTCCCGCGCGGCGCCGACACGGTGGTCATCTTCGAAGAAGTGCGCCGGCGCGGCGCCACGGTCCGTCTCACACATCCGGTGCGCCCGCGGGAACGGTTCTCACCGCCCGGCGACGATTTTCCGCGAGGGGATCTCCTCGTCCGGACGGGTCAGGCCCTCACCGCGACGGACCTGGGGAAGCTCGCCGCCTGCGGGATCCCGAACATCCGGGTCTACGCCCGGCCCGTCGTGGCGATCATCCCGAACGGCAACGAGCTACTTCGACCCGGGGCCCGGGCTCGGCCGGGCCGGATCTACGAGAGCAACAACGCGTCCCTCTCCTCCGTGATCCTTGCCGCCGGAGGGATCCCCCGCCCGTCGCCTCCGCTTCCCGACGACCCGGTCCGCATCGAGAGGGCGCTCCGCCACGCTCTCTCCGCCTCGGATCTCGTCCTCGCGACCGGGGGGAGCTCGGTCGGGGAGCACGACCATCTTCCGCGACTCTTGCCCCGGTTCGGCCGGCTCCTGTTCCATGGGATCGCCGTTCGCGCCGGTAAGCCGACGCTCGCAGCGGCCGCCGGTGACCGCCTCCTCATCGGCATGCCCGGCCATCCGACGTCCTGCCTGGTGAACATGTACTGGCTGGTCCTCCCCGTGCTCCACAAGCTCGGACATCGCCCCGGGCCCGGCTGGACGGTGGGCTCGGCCGTTCTCGGGAGCGACGCCGTCGCCCAGACCCCGGGCCTCTCGACCGTCGTGCCGCTGCGGTTCGAGCGGGGCCGGGCCTACTCCACCTTCCACGGCTCGGCGGTCATCTCGAGCCTCGACGGGGCGACCGCCTACGCGATGCTGCCGCCCGGGCGACGCACGGTGAAGGCGGGCCGGAGGATTTCCGTCTACTACCTCGACCCGCCGCTCGGGCCCGGGTCTGCGGCGAACGGTTAAGCGCTGCGATCCGCTAGGTCGGGCGTGGCGCGCAGTGGCCTTCGGATTGCGATCCTGGCCATCGAAGGGACGAACTGCGACGAGGAACTGAGGGTGGCGCTCGCGACCTTGGGGGCGCGCCCCGAGATCATCTACCTGAAGCAGTTCGAGGGCCGGGACGTCGATCCGTCCGAGCGACGGCGTCTCGCCGATTACGACGTCCTGTTCTTCCCGGGCGGGTTCTCCGCCGGGGATTACGTGCGGGCCGGGGCGATCCTCGCCGCGCGGGTGCGCGCGTCGATCGGGTCCGACCTCGAGGAGTTCGTCCGGTCCGGTCGCCTGGTCGGCGGGATCTGCAACGGCTTCCAGACCGTCGTGGAGCTCGGCCTGCTACCGGGCCGTTCGGGAGGTCGACTCGGGCCGCCCGAGGCCGCGCTGATGACCAACGACTCGGGGCACTTCGAGTGCCGGCCGACGTTCGTCGCGTGGGAGGGGGGCGCCTTCCCCGCCCTGAGCGGCGTGCCGAAAGGGACCCGGTACCTCTTCCCGTCCGCGCACGCCGAGGGCAAGCTCGTTCTGGCCGGGGATCCTTCGGCCCGTCTCGCCGATCTGGAGGCGAACGGGCAGATCCTCTTCCGCTGGGTCGCTCCCGACGGAGGGCCGGCGCAGTATCCCTGGAACCCGAACGGCTCCTTCGGCGCGGTCGCCGGGCTCACGAACCCCGAAGGCAACGTCTTCGGACTGATGCCGCATCCCGAGCGTACGTTCTTTCGGGCACAGCTGCCGGACTGGTCGCGGACGGGCTCGGCCGAAGGCTTCGCCGACGGGGAGCGGTTCCTCGACGCAGTGCTGCGCTACGCGGAGCGGCGGGCGTAAGCGATCGACGCGGCGCCGACCGCGTGAGCTTCCATACCTCGAGGACCTCTCCCTCGAGCGGACGGCGGGCCACCCGCTCGCGGGAGCCGCCGCCGCGGGACCAGCGGGAGAGGATCGCGGCGAGCCGCGCCGGATCCTGGACCGACGAGATCAGGACGAAGGCGGCGCCGCCGGGCGCGAGGTGCTCGGGGAGCTGCGCGACCAAGCGCGACAGGGTGCGGCAACCGTCCGGGCCGCCGTTCAGGGCGAGGTCGTGCCAGCGGTCCGGATCCTCCTCGCCCGCGCGCACGGGAAGGTACGGCGGGTTAGCCAGGATTCGGTCGAACCGTCCGAGACCGCGCGCGAGGTCCGTGCGCACCACGTCGACCTTGAGGTGTTCGGAACGCGCCCGCTCCCCGAGGAGTCGCAGGGCGGTCGGGTTGAGGTCGGTGGCCACGACTCGCGCTCCCCTTCGCGCGGCACGGACGGCGATGACGCCCGAGCCGCACCCGATCTCGAGGACGCGCTCTCCCGCCGGGGCGTCGGCGAAGCCGGCGAGGAGCTCGGTGTCCTCGCGGGGAGGGTAGACGGCGTTCGTGGGTCGATCTACGCGAGACATGTCACAGCATTTCAGTCCGGAAAACGCCCGGGTACCCTAATATTGAATTCTGGCCTAGAACGATTCTGTCACGGAACTGTTCAGATGCCACGACGCCTCTCCCCCCCGGTCAAGATCGGCATCACCGGGCTGCCCGGCTCCGGGAAGACCCAAACCCTCCTGCGCATCATCCAGCTCCTCGAAGAGGAGGGGGTGAAGGTCGGCGGCATGGTGACGGAGCCGATCGTCGAGAAGCAACGACGGGCCGGCTTCCAGATCACGAACTGGCTCACGAAGGAGCATGAGGTCTTCGCGCACGAGGGTCTCAAGTCGCGGATCCGTTCGGGCCGCTACGGTGTCAACCTGGGGGCCCTCGAGGGCCTGGGCACCCGGGCGCTCGCCGAGGCCCGGGAAGAGGCCGACGTCATCGTGATCGACGAGGTCGGCAAGATGGAGGTCGAGAGCGAGGCGTTCACGCAGAGCGTCGTCGAGACGCTCGACGCGAAGAAATCGATCGTGATGACGCTCCACAAGAAGTCGCGGAACCCGCTGCTCCAGGACATACGACGGAGGGACGAGCTACGGCTCCTCGAGGTGACGCCGATCAACAAGAACCTCCTCGCGTTCAAGATCGTCCACCTGATCACCGGCGTGTCTCACTGATCGCGACCCGGGAGGGCGGGACCCCTCTCCTCCTGCCCGCGGTCGGCCCCGGCCGCGGACCTCGCTCTCGCGCGAGCGTCTTCTACAATCCCGCGATGGCCGGCGATCGGGACCTCGATGTCGCCTTCGCCCGGGCGCGCTGGGCGGGCCGGCCGAAGGCGAGCGGCTGGGAGGTCGCCGCGGCGACCGGAGTCCGCGGGCTCCGGCTCCTGAACGAAGCCGGGGTGTTCGACCGGTTCCGGCTCACGGAGGCCCACCCGGAGGCCGCCGAGGTTCTCCTCCGAAACGCGGCGGGAATTCCCGGAGCGACGGCCGTCTGCGCGGATGGGCGCGTACCTCCCGTATCCTCCGCATTCGATTACGTCGAGGTCGACCCGTACGGCTCGCCGGTCCCGTTCGTCGATGCCGCTCTCCGTGCCGTCCGACCGGGCGGAGTGATCGGTGCGACGGCGACCGACATGATGGTCCTTGCCGGGGCGCAGCGCGGAGCCGCCGAGCGTCGGTACGGCGCCCGCCCGGTCCGTGGTCGGCTCGGACCCGAAGGGGGGGTACGGATCCTCCTCGCATACCTCGCCCGAGAGGCCCGCGCCCGAGGACTCGGGGTCCGGCCGCTGGTCGCGTACGTCCGGGACCATCACGTGCGAGCGTACGTCGAGGTGACAGAGGGAGGAAGCCCCGACGCCGATACGGTCGGCGAGATCCACCCCGACCGGTGGGACGGCCCGGACGTCGGCGCGGACGGCCCCTTCGGACCCATGTGGCTCGGGCCTCTGTTCGACGCGGACCTTGTCCGCCGCCTCGCTCTCCCGAGCACGGCCGCCGAGCCCCGGGCGACGGCCCAGTTCCTCGACCGGCTCCGGGAGGAGGCCGAGGTGGACCGGCCCTTCTACTACGAGGGGAACGTCCTCGCTCACCGGCTCGCGATCGCTGCGCCGCCCCCGCTTGCCGCGATCCTCGGTGCCCTCCGACGAACCGGCTACCGGGCGGCGCGGACGCACGCCCGTCCCGAGGGGTTCCGTACGGACGCCCCCCGAGGCGAGGTAGAGGCCGTTGTGCGCCGCCTCGCCGGCCCCGATCAGTCCCAGAAGGCCCGCGTCCGGGCGTAGCTGCGTTCCGCGCGGAGGACCTCGGTCAGGAACGCGTCGTCGTCGCGGTAGAGGCGCATGAGCAGCCGTCGGGCGGTCTCGGGCCCGATTCCCCGGGCCGCCAGCGCGAGGAGGGCTCTCTCTCCGTAATGGGCGAGCAGTTCCGCCGACGTGTAGCCGGAACGCACGAGGCCCTCGAGCTCGGGCGACGGAGGGCGGTCCCGGCGGCCGCGTCGACCGGCCTTTTGGGGAGTCGGTTTCCACTTCTGTCGGGCGTATCGCGAGAGCCGCTCGATCTCGTCCGCACGGCGCGGGGAGAGCACCGCAGAGAGTGATCCATGGCAGAGGAGGCAGCGGCTGCCTCCCTCCGCGCGGTATCTCGCCGGGGTCGTGGTCCGCACGAATCCGCAGCGCAGGCAGACCAGGACGAGCGGCTCGTGCTCGAGTCGCTCGCGAACGGTCCTGAGGAGAGTGGGGGGCGGCGTATCGGGCAGGGTCCGCCACTCGAGCCGTTCGACCGGACCGTCGGTGATCGGCGAGGGGGGCGACGGCACGACCTCGATCCCGCCCGTCCTCACCTGCTCGAGCACTTCCTCGGCGTGCGGCACGTCGAACCG
>JASHQN010000043.1 GCA_030039135.1 Thermoplasmata archaeon
CCCGAGCGCGAAGGCGAACAGGCCGGCGGTCACGAGTCCCTCCCGGACCCGAGGGAGGTCGGCGTCGACGAACGCCTCCCAGGCTCCGGCGCCGAGCGTTCGGGCCGCCTCGCGCGCCTCCGGAGCGAGGCTCGAGAGCGGGATCTCGAGGCTCTGGAGCGCGAGCGGCAGCGCGAGCGCGGCCTGGCTGACGATGACGAGCGCCCAGACCGTCGATTCTCCGCCCAGGAGCGGCCGCCAGAACTCGGCGAGCGCGAAGGCGAGGACGATCGGCGAGAGCATCAGGGGCACGAACAGCCCGAATCCGACCACCTTCGAGCGGCGAGGGTGCTGCGCTACGGCGAATCCCGTCACGATCCCGAGAACGGACGCGATCCCCGCCGCCATCGTCGCGAAGAGCAAGGTGTTGCCGATCGCCCCCTCGATCGAGATCCCGAGCCGGGCGGTCGTCGATGCGGAGAACAGGGTCGACCACGCGGATCCCGACGCTCCCCCGCCGATCGGCGCGACCGCTCGGTAGAGGACCGCCGCGAGGAGCCCGAGGATCGCGACGAGGACGGCGGCCGTCTCGGCGGCGAGCCCGAGAGCGACCGGCTCCCCCCGGCGGAGGATCCGCGGAGGCCGCGGCAGCGCTCGAGCTCCGGTGCGGAGTCGCCCGAGCACGATGAGGTAGACGACGGTCGGGACCGCGAAGAGCGCCACCGACGCGGCCGAAAGGATGCCGGCGGCTCCCGGCTCGAGACCGAAGGTGTCGAGGAACCAGATCTGGGCCTCGACCGTGTAGCACCCTGGTCCGCAGAGGAGGAGTGGCGGGGCGAACGAGAGGGCCGAGAACAGGAACGTGAGCAAGCCACCGGCGATCGCGCCGACCCAACTTGGCCACGCCCATACCTCGAGGTACGCGCGCGCGGGCGAACCCCCGAGGGTCGCCACCGTCTCCTCGAGCTCGAGCGAGCTTCCTTCCGTAGCGGTCGCGGTCAGGAGCATCACGATCGGGACGTTGAACAGGAGGTTCGCGACGACGATGCCGGGCAGCCCTCGCCCCAGCACGGCGGTCGCCGGCAGCGCGCTCGAGACCAGCCCGGACGTACCGAACAGGTCGACCACGCCCAGGACGACCACGAGGCTCGGGAGAAGGAACGGGACGAGCAGGAACGACCGTACGGCCGACCGGCCCGGCCAGTCGTAACGCCCAAGGAAGACGCCCGCCGGGTACCCGATCGTGACGGCGAGGACGGCGGAGAGCGCCCCCTGGACGAGGGAGTTGTCGATCGATCGGACGTTGGCGGCGCTCGTGAGCGCGCTCGCGACGCCGGCCGCCCCTCCGCTCATGACAAAGGCCCGCGCAAACAGGACCGCGACCGGCACGAGCGCGAACAGGACGAGGAAGGCGAGAACGGGTAGGAGGAGCGCCTCGTCCGCGTGTGGCCGCCTCATACCCCACCGGGGGCGAGCGAGAGCCACGTGGCGATCCAACCGGGTAGGTCGCTCGCGAGCGTCGCCGGCGTAACGCCGTCATTGAGCGCGACGATCCCCGAGGGGTCGATCGCCGCGTCGAAGACGGAGGGGAGCGGGATCGTGTCGTTCGCTGGGTACTCCCATTCGTTCTCGGGGATCTCCGATTGAACGGTCCCGTTGAGGAACCAATTCTCGAACTCCTCGTCGAGCGAGATCTCGCGGCTGCCGTTCACGATCCCGATCCCGTAGATCGCCTTCCAGCCGTACTCGGTTCCGTCCCACCAGGAAACGGTCGAGTTGAACACCCCCGGCTCCCCCGAGGCCGCGGCGTACGCCGGATCGGTCGAGTAGCTCACGACCATCGGCGGGTTGCCCGACGTCTGGGAGAACTCGGCGAAGGCGGTCCCCCAATCCGGAGCGGGGTTCGGAAGGCCCTCGTTCCAGACCTTCGACCAGAAACCGGTCCAGTTCTCGTGCAGGACCTGCTCGTAGTACTCGATCTGCCAGGCGAGAAACTCTTCGCCGGTGATGTCGTACTCGGGATTCTCGGTGAGGAGGCCCTTCGCCCACGTGGCGTTCGACGTGAAGTTCGAGAACGACGCGTGCGCGACGGCTCCGTCGGTGGAGGCCGCGAACGACAGGTTGTAGTCGATCGCAAGGTACCCGTACTCGTAGGGGGCCGCTCCGTAGTCCGGGCTCAGTTCGCTCACGAGGGCCGACGGGACGTTCTCGAGGCTCGGCGGCCGGTAGGGAACGAGGAGGTGGTTCGCTTCCGCGACGGGCGTGGTCAGCTCGTCCAGCCCGATGACGACGTCGGCCCCGGCCGACCCCTTCTCTTCGAGGAGCGTGGAGAGGAGGGTGCCCGTCGGGCATTCGACCTCGACCCGCACGTGATGGCTCGCCCCGAACGCGCCGAACACCGTCGCGAAGGCGGGAGCGCTGCAGTCCACGCCGCCAAAGAGGCTCGGGTAGGTGTACACGACGAGCGTGGCCTCGCCGTTCGGCGGGAGGTTGGACTCGTACTCGTACAGACCGAACGCGGCGAGCGCCACGATCAGTGCGACCGCGATCGCCACGATCGCCCGACCGAGGCGGCCGGGGCGACGCAGCCGGTGCGGAACGGACGGGGCGGTTTCCCCGGTGCTCACGGCCTCCGCGGGTCCACGGAGAGGTCCCTTACCGCGCGCATCTTGTTCCCTTCGCGGGCATTACCCCGATCAGGTTCCTGGGGTCGACGAGGTTCCCCTCGCCCTCTCAGCCGTTGACCAGCTCCCCCTTACCCGGATTTGGTACCGGGCCCGCGGCGATAACCTTTACCCGAGCTCCGCCGCACCCCTTATGCGGTCGCCGGGTCTTTCCTGGTGGAGGAAACTCCGTGGCCGTTCCTATCGAGAAGCTCCGCTTCGGGACGGAGCTCGTCAAGCGCGGCTTCGCCCGCATGCAGCAGGGTGGGGTCATCATGGACGTCACGACGGCCGATCAGGCCGCGATCGCCGAGGAGGCCGGCGCGGTCGCCGTGATGGCGCTCGAGCGCGTGCCCGCGGACATCCGCGCGGCGGGCGGCGTGGCCCGCATGGCCGATCCGCTCAAGATCCGGGAGATCCGGGAACGGGTCTCGATCCCGGTGATGGCGAAGTGCCGGATCGGACACACCGCCGAGGCGCGCGTGCTCGAAGCCCTCGCCGTCGACATGATCGACGAATCGGAGGTTCTGACCCCGGCGGATCCGTTCTTCCACGTCGACAAGAAGCAGTTCCGCATCCCGTTCGTCTGCGGGGCACGGAACCTGGGAGAAGCGCTACGGCGGATCGACGAGGGCGCGGCGATGATCCGGACGAAGGGTGAGGCCGGCACGGGCAACGTGGTCGAGGCCGTCCGGCACATCCGCCAGATCGCTCAGGAGGTCGCCGAGGTCGTCCGGATGCCGAAGAAGGACCTCGCCGCATGGGCGAAGCGCGAGCGCGTGCCCGAAGGGCTCGTGCTTGAGGTCCG
>JASHQN010000044.1 GCA_030039135.1 Thermoplasmata archaeon
CTCGACGAGGGTCCGCTTCAGCTGCTCCGCCGCGGCCCGCGCGGCGTTCCCCATCATGAACGTGACCCGGCTGGAGTACGATCCGAGGTCGATCGGGCTCACGTCGGAGTCGACGCGCTGGACGTGGACCCGCTCGAGGTCGACCGCGAGCACTTCGGCGACGATCGCGGCGAGGAGCGTGTTCGATCCCTGCCCGATGTCCGCTTGCATCGAGTGGACCGCGATCCCGCCGTCCATGTCGACCTTCAGGTGCACGGTGGACTGAGGCATCTTGGGCGTGAAGTGGATCGGGCTGTTCGATCCCGAGATGTAGAACCCGCAGCCGAGTCCGATCCCGCGACCGTAGGGGAGCCGACGGTACTTCGCGTCCCAGCCGCTCTTGGAACGCGCGGCGTCGAGGCATTTCAGGAACGAGGTCGAGGTGATGAGGAACTCGTTGACGGTCGTCGAATGGGGAGCGAGGGCGTTGCGGGCGCGTAGGTCGAACGGATCGATCCCCGTCTCCTCGGCGAGCCGGTCGAGGGCGACCTCGATCGAGTAACGGATGTTGGTCCCCCCGTGCGCGCGCATCGCACCCGACGGGGGCCGGTTCGTGTAGACGCGGCGGCCCTTGTAGCGGAAGTTCGGGACCCGGTACGGGCCCATCGCGAGCACGCCGTTGTAGTACGTGGTGACCGTTCCGAAGGAGCTCCACGCCCCGCCGTCGAGCAGGGCCTCGATGTCGTACGCCAAGATCCGCCCGTCCGCGTCGACGGCGATGCGCACGTCGTTCTGGGTCGGGTGCCGTCCGTGGTTGGTGTAGAAGACGTCCTCCCGATCGAAGAGCACCTTCACGGGCCGTCCGGTCTCAAGCGACAGCGCCGCGGCGACGATCTCGTGCGGAAGGGGGTCGGACTTCCCGCCGAAGCCTCCGCCCACCTCGGGCTTGATCACGCGGATCCGGTGCATCGGGATCCCCAGGACCTCGGAGAGGGACCGGTGGAGGTAGTGCGGCACCTGGGTCGCGCTCCAGACGGTCAACCGGCCGTCCGGCGTCGCCTCGGCGACCGTCGCCATCGGCTCGGTGAACGCATGCGTGACGCCGGCGAAGGTCGCCCGCACCCGCACCGAGCGAGCGGCCCGCGCGAACGCGGCATCGACGTCGCCGAAATGTTGGACGACCTCCTTCTGGATGTTCGTGCCGTTCAGCCCGCGAGCGTGGATCGGATCGGCCACTTTCGCGAGGCCCACCCTTGGATCCGCATACTCCGGAAGCGGGTCGATCTCGACGCGGACTTGAGCGAGCGCCGCCTCGGCGGTCAGCTCGTCGACCGCGGCGACCGCCGCGATGATATCGCCGGTGTAGCGCGCCTTGTCGACGGCGATCGCGGTCTCGTCGTGCGTGATCGGCAGCACACCGAACGGCGTCGGGTACCGTTCGCCGGTGAGAACGGCGAACACCCCGGGCAGCGCTCGCGCCCGGCTCGTATCGATCGACCGAAGACGAGCGTGGGGCCAGGGGCTGCGCAACAATCGACCGACGAGCATGCCCGGACGCTTGATGTCGTCCGTGTACTCGGCACGGCCGGTCACCTTGAGCGGGCCTTCGACGTACGGGATCCGGCCCCCGAGCAGGCGGTACGGCGTCGGCTCGGCGCCGGCCATCACGTGTCTCCGCGGGCCACGGCTTCCACCGCCTCGATGATCTTCGTGTAGCCCGTGCACCGGCACAGGTTGCCCGATATCGCCCGGACGATCTCCCCGCGGGACGGGTGCGGATGCTCGCGAAGCAGGGCGGTCGCGGTCACCACGAACCCCGGGGTGCAGAACCCGCACTGCGTCGCGCCGCAACGGACGAAGGCCGCCTGGACGGGCGAGAGCCCTTGCGCGGGGGACAACCCTTCGATTGTGGTGACGTCCCGACCCTCGGCGAGTCGCGCGAGCGTCAGGCAGCTCAGCGTCGGCCGCCCGTCGACGAGCACGGTGCAGCACCCGCACGTTCCGAGGTCGCAGCCGCGCTTCGTCCCGGTCAGCGACAAGTCCTCCCGCAGCAGGTCGAGCAGGATGCGGGTGTCCGCGCACGGCGCCGTCACGGGATGGCCGTTGAGCCGGAACCTAAGGGGGTCGGGAGACGACATCGTCCTCCGTCGGGACGGCCTGGGAGGCAATCGCCCGAGTAGGTAAGGCCGACGGGTGTTGGCTCGCGACGATCTCGGCGACGACGCTCACGGCGATCTCGGCCGGCGTCTCGGCCCCGATCTCGAGCCCGATGGGGGAACGAACTCGGGAGAGGGCCTCCCGCGAAACGCCGTCGGCGCGCAGTCGCGCGAACAGGTGCTCTCGTTTCGAAGCGCTCGCGATGAGCCCGATCACATTCGGGAACCGATCGATCGCTCCGCGGAGCACCACGAGGTCCTTTTCCGCGTTGTAGCCGAGGAGATAGAGGTGAGTAAACTCGGACGGGTTGAAGACCGTCCAGAGGCGATCCGGCGCCACGACCTCTCGCCGATCGGCCGCCGGGAAGCGGTCGACCCCGACCCACTCCGGCCGATCGTCGGCGACGCTGAAATCGTAGGCGAGCGTCGGCAGGATCTCGCCGAGGGCGTGCGCCACGTGACCCCCGCCCCACAAGAGCAGGTTCGGCTGGGCTGGCACATATTCGACGGCGATGTCGACGGACCCTCCGCAGAGGCTGGGAAGGCCCCCGGCTTTCCAGGCTGCCAAGTCGAAGTGGCGGAGGTCTCCTTTCCGTCGCTCGAGCGCGCGCACCGCCAACGCCTTCACCTCCTCTTCGAGCGCGGCGCCTCCGATGGTACCTATCGTGGTACCGTCCGAGCGGACGATCATCGACGCGCCGAGTTTGCCCGGCACCGACCCGGTGGCCTGGACCACCGTCGCGCGGACGAACGGCTGGTGGAGTTCCATCAGCCGCAGCGCTTCGCGGGTCAACCGACGATCCATCACTCCTCCCCTCGCGCTCGCCAGGCGTCGTACGCCGTTCGATAGGCCTCGGGCGTGTCGATCGCGGCGATCACGCCCGGGTCGTCGACCGCGAGCCGACGGACCTGAGGGCCGAGCTCGGGTACGAGGGAGCGCAACGGCGCATCCGTTCGCAGCTCGAGCACTTTCGGCAGCACGTCCTCCTTCCATAGCACGGGATGGCCGCCCCGATCCTCGAACGTGGGAAGGAACCAGAGGCCCAGGGCGTCCCCATCGGCAGCGGCCTCGAGCCGCTCCAGCGTCCGGGGGGAGACGAATGGGTGGTCGACGGGCCAGAAGAGGACGTCGCACCCGTCCGGGATTGCTTCGAGACCGGCCTGAATCGAAGCTGTCCGGCCTTCGAACCAGCGCTCCGAATCGACGAGGTCGACCCGGAGCTCGCGCAGTTCGTGCGCGATCGGCCCGCGGTGAGGGCCGACCACGACCACGACCGGGTCGTATCCCCGATCGAGGCTGAGATCGACCATCCGCCGTATCGCAGACCGGTTCCCGACCGGCGCGAGCGCCTTGGGCGCTCCACCGAACCGGGTGGAGGCGCCGCCGCTGAGCAAAAGGGCCGAGGTGCGCATCGTTCGGGGCCGGTCGGCCCGGCCGCTTATCCATCACGTTCGCGGGCATAGTTAAGCGCCCCCCGCGACACGACAGGGTTCCCGCGCGGGTCCGACGGGCGGCGAATCGAGCGCTCGAGGGCTCGGAAGGCGCGCGGCCGGCCTCTCCTTAAATACGTGGGCCGGGTGGCCGCGCCGCTCGATGACCCATCCGAACGACGTGCCGCCGTCCGTGCTCCTTCCGCGCCTCGCCACGGAGCTGAGGACCCGGCAGTCGGTCTCCCCGCCGCCGTGGGCGAGCTTCGTGAAGACGGGAGTGCACAAGCAGCGAGCCCCGACCCAGCTGGATTGGTGGTACCTGCGGAGCGCGTCCGTGCTGCGCAAGATCTACCTCGCCGGCGACGTCGGCGTCGAGCGGCTGAGCGAGGAGTACGGGGGGAAGAAGGACCGCGGGAGCGCTCCGTACCACGCTCGCACCGGTTCTCGCTCCGTGACCCGCGAGATCGTCCACCAGCTCGAGAAATCCGGCCTCGTGCAACGGTACAAGTCGAAGGGCCGGCGAGTGACTCCCGAAGGAGCCAAGCTATTGGACGGGCTCTCCCGGGAGGTCCTGACCTCTATGGCGGCCGCGCGACCCGAACTCGCCAAGTACCTCTGAGTGCCGTACCCCAAGCAGCGAGGAGTTGGCCGATGGCGCAAGGAGAGGATCCCGAGCTCGCCGAACTGCGTCGCCGCCGGCTCCGGCAGCTGCAGGACGCGCAGGGTTCGGCCGCCGCGTCGGCGCAAATGTACGCCCAGCAGGAGGCGGAGATACAGCGACGCGACGCGGAGCGCGCCGAGATCCTCCGCCGCATCCTCACCCCCGAGGCTCGGGAGCGCCTCGGGCGCATTCGCCTCGCGAAGCCTGAGGTCGCCGCGACCGTGGAGCAGCAGCTCATCGGTCTCGCGGCATCGGGACGCCTCCAACGGATCGTCGATGACCCGACGCTTCGCGCCCTGCTGGAGCGGCTGATGCCCGAACGGCGCGACATCACGATCACCCGGCGTTGAAGGGAGGGAACCGTCGAGATGGCGAACCGTAGGAAGAGCCTCGCACGAAAGACCCGCCTCTTCCGCATCGTCAAGGGCAACCGACGGGTCCCCGCGTGGGTCATCCAGCGGACGAACCGCCGGGTCACGCGTCACCCGAAGCGGCACAGTTGGAAGCGGGGCCATCTCCACAAGTGAGCCCGAAGGAAGCGAGGGAACGTGGCGGACAAACGGACGAAGCCGACCGCTCGTCGGAGCGAGGAACTCGAGCGCGAGTACGTCATCCCGCTGCGCGCGAGCCGTCACCAGCCCAGCCGTCGACGCAGGGCGGGGCATGCGGTCGAGACCGTCCGTCGCTTCGTCGTGCGGCACATGAAAGGGCGTCCGGAGGACGTGTGGATCGACCCGAGGCTCAACGAGCACCTCTGGGAGCGCGGCATTCAGCACATCCCATCCCGTGTCCGGGTGAAGGCGATCCGGTTCGAGGACGGCCTGATCGAGGTCGACCTCCTCGTCGCCGAGTGATCGGCGCCCGCCGGAGGCCCGTCGCGTGCCGGTCGGTCGTGCGCTGTTCGGCGGAAGCCCCTATCTCGGCGTCTATCTGCGGGTCTCGGAGACCATAGCGATCGCGCCGCCCGTCGTACACGGCCCGCTCGAGCGGGAGATCGAGCGGGTGTTGGGAGTCCGCATCGTCCGCACGAACGTGGGGGAGAGCGAGGTCGTAGGGGCCCTGGTCGCCCTCAACTCCCACGGCCTCGTCGTCGGCGACGAGCTCGACGCAAGGGAGCGGCGCGCGCTCGAGTCCGTCGGTCGGGTCGCGGTGGTGCGCCAGCGCCAGAACGCGATGGGGAACAACGTACTCGCGAACGACCATGGAGCGCTGGTGCATCCGGAGTTCTCGGACGTCGCGGTTCAGGCGGTCGGCGAGGCTCTCGACGTGCCGGTGCGCCGAGGCACGCTCGCCGGACTCGGCACGGTGGGCATGGCGGGTCTCGCGACCAACCAGGGCGCGGTCGTGCACCCGAAGACCACCGAGCGCGAGGTGGCCGCTCTAGAGGAGCTTCTCCGCGTGTCGGTCCACCGCTCGACGGCGAACTTCGGAGTCCCGATCGTCGGCGCCTGCGTCGTCGCGAACTCCCGGGGCCTTCTGATGGGGCGGCCGACCACCGCGGTCGAGATCTCCCACCTGCAGCAGGGGCTCAGAATCTTCGACGAGCGCTAGCGAACCGGGTCGAACCGACCTACGGGCCGGACGACCGCGCGGAGTCTGCGCCTTCCGACGCCGGCCCCGCCATGGGAGGGGTCGGGGCCGGCGCCGCGGGGCTCGTCGGTCCCCAGGTGTCGGCTTGGTTCCACGACGAGAAGGCGCGCCGTACGCTCTCCGGCGTGGCGCTCAGCATGAGGAAGAGCGAGCCGATCAACGAGAGGACGCCGAACCCGAGCAGGGCGAGGGCGCTGAGACCGTACGGGTACGTGCACGACGACATCACGGGTACGCAATCGACGAAGAGCAGGGCCGAGACCGTGAAGAACAGCACCGAGAAAACGGCCACGAAAAGCCCCCAAAAGAACCTCGGGATCCGGACCTGTTCCTCGCCCATGTCCCGCTGCCGTTCGGGCATCCTTCCGGCGGATTTGATACTGACGTTTTCGGTAGCGGGAGGGCCCTAGTAGGGCAGCCTTTCGCCGCGGCCCGTCCGCTCGGATCCCCGCCGGCTAGGTCCCGCGCTTCCGCTTCACGTACCGCGTGGCGTAGCCCGCGATCCGGTTGGCGAGCTTCTTGTAGTTGACCTGGAGCTTCCCGTCGACGACGGTGCCGAGGTCGGTGAGTTCGAGCACCTTTTGCTTGTTCTGAGCGAAATCTCCGGTGAACGCCTCGGGGTAATGGCGGATTAGCTCGACCGCCACCCGTTTGATGTACGTTTGCCGGATGTTGCCCATGCGGGCGCGTGCGACCCAGGTGGCGTTTATAACCGTTGCCCGACCCGCCGGCTGCGGGCCCCGGCTGACGGCCGGAGCGCAGCCGGTTCCGTCGGAAGCCACAAATACCCACACCGAGGTAAACAGTAGACGTGCGCTCTGCCGGTTTCCATCGGGAGGGTCCCTCGGCCTGAGGGGGCCCTGGGGTATCCCGTCCCACCCGCCGGCCCGTTCTCATGGTCGACAACTCAGGTTACGCAGCTCCCAGCCCACCGATGCGGGAGCGGAACGTCCTTCTGCTCGACCTTTCCAAGAGCATGCTCGCCCCCCTTCCGGACACGACGCCAGGACAGCCCGAACGGCAGAAGATCGAGGTGGCGCGGACCGCGGTCTTCCGTATCCTTCAGGATGCCGCGACCTCCGGGTCCTTGTTCGGCCTCGTGACCTTCACGGAGACCGTGCGGGTTCCCGTCCCGCTGACCGAGATCCATCCGGAGAACCTCCCGTACATCGAGAACCTGATCTCGCTGCTCACTCCGAGCGGCCGATCGGCGATCTGGGATGCCCTCGCCGTGGGCGCGGACCTGCTTCGCATCGGCCCGCAAGGGGTCCACGGTAACGTCCTGCTCGTCACCGACGGGTGGGACAACGCGTCGACGCGCTTCGACGTTCAGGTTCCGGGCGGTCCGAAGATCGCGGACGGCCGCATCGACCTCGTCCCGTACATGCTGCCGCCGGGTTCCCGCGTGACGCTCCGCGTCATCGGCATCGGGAGCGGGGCGGAGAAGGACAAGGGGGTCGACGCGGTCCGCATGAACTACCTGTTGAGCCAGCTGGGTTCACGCGCCGGTCAGATCGGCTCGCCCGTCGCGTTCACCTTCCAGGAGGTCACGACGGGCTCGCAGCTCTTCGCTCAGATGGTCAACGCGTTCATCGACGTCGGCTACGACGACGACCGTCCCATCGAGGAGCTCCACCCGGAGGAGTTGGCCCGTCACGCCGTGAACGCCGCGCGCGCGCTCAAGGAACCCCAGCAGCACGCGACCGTCTCGCGCATCCGCTCGGCGCACGGCGCGGACCTGGGCGCGCCGGACGGGGCGTACGCGGAGGTGCCGGACATCGAGGTCGATGTCGTCGCGACCACGGGGGGAACCACCCCGGCGTACCTCAAGGAGCGCTACGGTCCGCTCGGCGAGGTCGTCGAGGCCTACCTGAGCGGCGACACCGTGAAGGCGCTCGACCTTCTCGCCCGCGCCTCCGCCGTCCTCCCGCCCGTGACCCGTCTCTATTGGGAAGCGCGGATCCACTACTCCAACCGGGCGATCGTCGAAGCGGCGCGGGCGCTGCTCCAGGCCTGGGCCGAAGCGGAGCGTCTTCCGCCGGCATCGCAGCCCAAGATCCTTCGCCGTCTCGCCCTGCTCCAGGCGAGGATGCAGAACGACAAGGAGACCGAGACCCTCGTTCGCTTTATCGACGAGACCGAACACCGATTGGCCAATGCCGACCCCGCCGCGCGCGAGCGCTTGATGGCCCTTTTCACGAAGCTGATGGAACTGCGCGGCACCTACCAATTGACCCGGATCGCGGGGGAGGGCGACCTCCAGGACGCTGCGACGAAGCACGAGGAAGCGGTGGAGCACGTCTTCGGCTTGCTGCAGGACACGCGGCTCGACCTTTCCACGTCCGGGGCCGCGGTCGAGAGCGCGCTCGACTTCATCGAGATATGCCTCGCGGAGATGCGGTAGAGGAGGGGGAGAGGTGCCGGCGGTCAAAGTGACGACCAAGACCCGAAGGGCCCCGGGAGCGAAGCGCCCCCCACCGAAGCCGTCGGTTGACACTGCGCGGATCGCGGTGATCGGGATACCGGCCTCGGGCAAGACCACCTACTTCCGCTTCCTCTCCGGGCACTTCGGCCTCAATCTGCCGATCCTGTACATCCCGGCGCGAGCGGACGGCGAGCAGCTGCCGCTCTACGGCGACCTCGAGAACGACGTCGCGCTCGAGGAGACGACGTACGAGACGACGGACCCGACCGACCCCGAGGGAAGCCTCGAGACGACCACGCGCTATTACGTCAACCGCCCGATGGAGGACCGTCGGAAGCTCTGGATCGAGCTGTCGGCCGGTCGGGACGAGCAGGGCGTGCTGACCAAGTACCCCTTGCCGACGAAGTTCAACCAGTTCGTCGAGATGAAGCTGCGCTTCCGCTACGGCTCGCCCGGAACTGAGACCTCGTCTCGCCCCCTCGAGATGAACACGATCGACGAGGCCGGCGGGATTATCGCCGACTACTTCACCTACGACCGGCTCTGGGTCGAATCGGCCGAGGACGAGGTCCCCGAGAAGAACTGCCGCGTCATCCCCCACTTCGACTCGTGGCGACCGGACCGTCGGGACCTGTGGCGCCGCGGCCTCACGCTGCTCGGTCGGTTCGTGCACGCGGCGGACGCGATCATCCTGCTGCTCTCGCCGTCACTGCCCTCGCTCCGCGACCAAGCCCAGCAGGTGAACCTGGCGCGCGGCGTCTTCCGCTACGTCAAGAGCCATAACATCCCGCTCGTGATCGCGGTCTCGAAGGCCGACCGGCTGAAGGACTTCTATGGCGAGGTCGAGCAATCGCTGCGGGACCGCGCGTTCCGCAGCACCTTCGATCCCGTGGAGTTCCTCCTACGCCGCGACGGGGCCGGGATGGGGACGATCCTCGTCGCCCAGGAGGGCCGGGGCATCAGCGTGAAGGACGACGTCTTCCTGGTGTCGAGCGCCGTCTCGACCGGGGAGGGCCACCCCTTGTTCATCGGCGAGACCGGCCAAGAAGCGCCGAGCGTCGGCACGCCGACGATGGGCGTCCCGGTGATGGTCAACACCACCCTGCCGCTGGCCCGCGCGTGCGAACGGATCTTCGAGCGCCGAGCCGCGAAGGGGAGCTGATGGCCACGGACGTCCGTCCCGCCGGCGGCTTCGCCCCCGTCGCGGTCGTCTGGTGCCGGCAAGTGGACAACGAGGCCGAGAGCCCGGGCTACACGACGATCCCCGAGGACTTCCCCGGGCGCCGCGAGACCCTCGAGGCGATCCGTCTCGTCGGCAACCTCACCGTCAACGTGGCCGACACCCACGACTACTGGGACCCGGGCCGCTCCCAGACCCTGTCCTACTACCCGAACCTATTCCTCTACCCGGCGGCGAACGGGCGCTATACTTGCGTCGGCCGGATGTTCCTTTCGACGGAGGACCGCCCCCGCTTGGGCATGAAGACCCTCGTCCTCGAGACCGGCCCGCTGGTCGCGAGCGGGGAGTTCGGCCCCACGGTGCTCCAGGCCTGGGCATCGATGGGCGGCCGTCCGGGCATCGACAAGGTGCGCGCCGACCCGGACCCCGCCGTCTTCCAGGCGGTCGGCGAGGGGTTCCTCTTCCACCGTGGGACGACCGAGCCCGTCGTCGTCGTGGCCGGCGACCAGTGGGAAGCCTCGATCGACGCGATCGTCGAGCTCGTGCGCTTCCTTCCCACGTCGCTGATCGCCCTCGGCGCGTTCCTCGTGTTCCCGTACTTCCTGCCCGAGGGCAAGGTGAACCTCCACGAGTTCTCCGAGCAGATCCCCCTCGCCCTCGCGGTCATGCGGGTCCCCGAACGCGAGGCCCAAGGAGACCGGCATTCCAAGCGGATCCAGTCGTGGGAGGAGGCGCCGGTGTCCTTGCGCGATCTCACGAAGCCGTCCCCTCCGAAGGGCAAGGACCCGCTCCCGCTCGTGCTGCAGTACGTCCGCGACCACGCCGAGGAGAAGATCACCGAAGTCCGTCGGCGCGTCGAGCTGGTGGAGTCCGCCCGCTTGCGCTCGCAGCTGGAGGACCCCGACCACCAGGCGGGCCGCGATCGCCGCAAGGAGATGTGGCGGATCGGGACCGCGATGGAGAGCGCCGCACTGCTCCTAGCGCGGCCGAAAGGCCGGGCGATCCCGATGACCGGCGAGGCGGCGAAGCGCGCGAACCAGTACCTTCAGGCCGAACCAGCGGCCGAGGCTCCGGCCGCGCCGGTCGCCGACCGCGTTCCGCCTCCTACGCTCGAGCCAGTCGCGGCCGCGTCCGCAAGCCAGCTGCCGCCGTGGCTCCAACCTCCTCCTGAGGTCCACGTACCCGCGCCGGGCCCGGTCGCGGTGCCGGTCTCCGTGAGCGACGACCCGTCCACGCTCCCGTCGGCCGTGACGGCCGGTCCCGTCTCCGCGCCACCGGACGGGCATGCCCCGCCGCGTGCCCCCACCGGTCCCGCCCCGGCCCCCGCGGTCGCGCCGGCGCCCGCGGCCGCCTCCGACGTCGAGGCCCGGCTGATGCTCTACATCGACCAGCGCGTTCGCGAGGCCCTCGCGGCCGTGCCCCAGAGCGCGGACCCGAAGGCGATCGACAACCGGCTGACGGCCTTCTCCCTCGACCTCGACGCGAAGACGACGACGGCCATCGATCGTCGATTGCGCGAACTGGCCGACGTCCAGAACCGGGCGCTTGCGGCCGTTCGGGTCGACCTCGCCTCCCGTCTCGCGGCGGTCGAAGCGCGTCCGATCGTGCCCCCAGGGGCCGCCGCCGAGGAGGCCGTGCGGGAGGTCCGGCGCACGATCGACCCCGAGCTCCAGGAGCTCGCGGAGCACGCCCGCCGCGACGCGGGGGAGGCCGCGGAGGCCGCGGTCGTTCCGCTCAAGCGCGAGGTCGCGCAGTCGCTCGACGATCTCCGTCGCCGGGCTGCGAAGGGCGAGGAGGAGCTGCGCGCGGCGCTCATCGCGCAGATGGAGGTCGAGATCCAGGAAGCGAAGGAGCAAGGCTCCGCGCTTCGGGAGGAGATCGAAGCGCGCGTGCGCGAGCTGTTGAAGGAGCGGCTGGTCGAGATCGAGCAACGGCGGGTGAAGGAGCTGCGCGATCTCGAGACCCGATTGGGGCTCCTCGTCGACGGCCGGTCCAAGGACCTCGAGAGCCGCGTGCTCTCGTCGAGCGCCTCGCAGCACGAAAAGGCCCTCGGGAGCACGCAGCAGGAGATCGTCGAACTCGAGCGCCGTCTCGGACTCGCGGGCGAGGCCCGCATCGCCCGCGCCGCCGAAGCGCAGACCCAAACCGTCGCCGGGCTCCAGGTGCGGCTCCAGTCGTACATCGATCAGCGTCTGCACGAAGAGAAGGACCGGGAGCGCGACAAGTACGTCGAACTGCTCGCCCGGTTCAAGACCGAAGTCGACCAGGCGCTCGCGCGGACGATCGATTCCGCGGGGTTCGAAACGGCCGTGAAGGAACGCGTCGCGGAGGCGCTCGGAGCGCTACGCGACACCGATCTGAAGACCCTCGAGACGAGGGTCGGCGACGTGGCGCAGCGTCTCACGATCCAGCAGGCGACGACGGGCCAGCACCTCGAACGCATCGAGGCGCAGCTCGGAGAGCGTGAGGGCTCGATCGCGGACGTGGAGCAGACGCTGCGAACCGAGATCGGGGAACTCGATCGCCGCCTTCAGGTCATGTCGGACCGGGTGGTGCCCCTCGTACGGACCACCTGGCTCAAGGTCGACGAGCTGCAGAAAGGCGGGGCGCTGACCTCGGCCGCCGAACTCCGCCTGAAGGAGCTCCGCCGGGAGGTGAGCCGGGAGCTTCGCCGCCTCGAGGGCGAGCTCCTCGAGCAGACGACCGAGCTTCGGGACCGGATGGAGGGCGCGATCGCCAACCAGGGCCGGATCTGGCTCAACTTCATGCGCCAGATGGCGGTGGCCGACGACGACCTCGACGCCCCGACCTCGGACGCGGCCGCACGCTCGATGCGGCGCGCGAGCCGCGCCGCCTCCGCGGCGGTCGATTCGGAGACCCGCGCGTCGCTACGCTCGCGCAGCGCCCTGCTTCCGTTCGAGGACGACCCGGTGAACCCGCTCGACCCTGAGGCGCCGGCGGCCGAAGCGACCCCGGCGGACACCCTCGACCGACGCCGCACGCGCCGCGCGGCGGTAGGCGACGGGGCGGGCAGTCAACGCTAACTGGCGCGTCCGTCTCGATCGTTCGTCGTGTCCGCAGCCGATCACCGCCACTGCAAGGTCTGTGGAAAAGTCTGCGCGGTGGGCGAGGAGACCTGCAGCAAGGCCTGTCGCGCCAAGCGCGAGCAGCTCGCGCAGACGCGACGGATGTACATGTACCTCATGTACGGGGTCATCGCGCTGCTGCTGATCCTCCTCGTCATCCGTCTGTAGAGGGACCGCTCCGTGGCGCGCGGCGACCGGATCGTCCTCGGGGGGACGTTCGACCGCCTCCACGTGGGGCACGAGGCCCTGCTGCGCACCGCGTTCCGGGCCGGCCGAAGGGTCGCGGTCGGGCTCACGACCGAGGCGTTCCTCGCCGACCACCCGAAGCCCCGGGGGGAACGGATCGCCTCGTACGCGACGCGGCGACGCATCCTCCGAGCGTGGCTCGAACGTCACTACCCGGAGTCCCGGTGGACCATCCTCCCGCTCTCCGACCGGTTCGGCGGGAGCGTCGAGGACGGGGTGAAGGCCCTGGTCGTCTCGGCCGAGACCGTCGATGGCGGTCGAGCGGTGAACGCCGAGCGGCGTCGTCGGGGACGGCGTCCGGTCCCGATGCTCCGGGTGCCGCTCGTGCTCGGCGACGACCTCGAGCCGGTGAGCTCGCGCCGGATCCGCGCCGGCATGATCGATCGGGACGGCCGGCGGCTCGCTCCGATCGGGGTCGGCGTGGCGCTCGAACGGAGCCAGGACTTTAACGCCGTGCGTCAAGGGGTCCGGCGCGTCTTCGCCCGGCCTCGCTTCGCGCCGACCCAGATCCGGATCCGGCCCGGCGCCGGGCGCGGTCGTGCGCTGACCCGCGCGACCCGGCGCGCCC
>JASHQN010000045.1 GCA_030039135.1 Thermoplasmata archaeon
GACGTCGAGCGTGATGTCGTCGGCGACCATCCGCTTGCCGAACTGCTTCGAGACCCGGTCGAACCGAAGTTTCACCGTCATCCGCGCACCCCCGCCGCCAGGTCCTCGCCCTTGAGGTACTTCTGGAGGAAGACCGTGAGGATAATGACGGGAATGGTGGCGATGCACGAGAACGCCACCCCGACCACGGGGCTCCCGCGGCCGGTGAACGACAGGAAGATGTTCACCGGGAGGGTCGCGCTCGCGGCCGGATTGTACAGGATGAGCGCGAACGTCGATTCGTCCCAGCTCAGCATCCAGGAGAGCAGGAACGCCGCCACGAGGGCCGGACGGACGAGCGGCACGAGGTTCCCGTACACGGCGCGGAACCGGCCCGCACCGTCGACGCGCGCCTGGTTCTCGAGGTCTCGCGGGAGTCCCTGGAAGGCCCCGACGAGGAGGAAGACGGTGACGGGAAGAGCGAGGAGCTCCTGGGCGAGGCCGATCGAAATCGCGGTTCCGTAGAGGCCGATCTTGATGAAGACGACCGAGATCGGGATCGCGATCGTGATCGACGGGAGCATGTTGACGACGAACAAGACCGTCGTAAGTCCGTAGGCGAGCCGGCTCCCGAGCTTCGCGAGGCCGTACGCGGTCGGGATCCCGATCAGGACGGCGAGCGCGCCGACGAAGAAGGCCACCTCGAGGCTGAAGTACATCGATGGGAGGAACGGCGTGCTCGAGACCGAGAGACCGGTCTGGAGATTGACCCAGGTGAGGGCCGGGGGGATCAGCGGCGGTCGCGCCGCGAAAAGCGTGTAGGACTGAGGGGTGAACCCGATCAGGAAGATGAGGTAGATCGGGAACAGGAAGAAGAGCGAGAGCACGAGGACCACCACGTAGAGCCCGGCGTTCGAGAGGGTGAAGCGACGCGGCCGGTACACGGGGGCCGCCGCGGACTCTCGGGCCGACGCCGATCCTGGGGCCGTCGCGGTCGCCGTCATCGGCGCCCTCCGAGCACGATCACGATGACGATGAACACCGTGACGATCCCGAGCAGCACGGTGGAGACGGCCGAAGCGAGGTAGGGGATCCCGCCGCTGCCCTCCCAGAGAAGATAGACCTGGACCGTGAGGAGCTGGGGATACGAGCCGATCATGATGTATGCGAGCTGGAAGATGTTGACCTCCTGGGCGCCGCGGATCAAGAGCGCCATCACGATGAACCCTCGAAGGCCGGGGAGGGTCACGTAGCGGAACTGACGCAGCGGGCCGGCCCCGTCGATCGCGGCCGCCTGGTAGAGCGCCCTAGGGATCGTCGCGTACCCCGCGACTAAGATGATGATCACGAGGGAGGTGTTCTTCCAGCTATCCGCGACGATCACGACGAGCAGCGCCATCCAGGGGTGGGCGAGCCAGTAGACCGGAGCGATCCCGAGCGACGCGAGGACGCTGTTCGCGTATCCGGCGCCGGTGCCGGGAAAGATCTGGTTGAACGTGAACGCGGCCACGACGGTCGCGATGCCGATCGGGAGGATCGCGATCGTGCCGAAGATCGTCTTGCCGCGGAAGGTGCGGTTGAGGATCGATGCGACCGCGAGGGCGAGGCCGAACTGCAGGGCGAGGGCGCCGGCCGTCAACCAGAGCGTGTTCGAGATCCAGGAATAGAGGCCGGATTGGACGTTCGATTGGTAGTTGAAGTACGTGAACGAGAGGATCGGCGTCTGGAAGCTGTACTGGATCGTCTTGAAGGTAGGATAGAACGCGAAGTACCCGACGTACACGAGCGCCGGGACGACGAAGAGGAACGGGATCAGCTGGTCTTGGTGGCGACGCCAATAGCTCGCGACCGGAGCAGGGGGCCTCCCGCTCCGGTCCGCGAGCGCCATGAAGGGGTTAGAGCCTCCGAGATCGCTCTCGCTAGTTTGCTCTCCTCAGACGAACAAGGGCCCGTAGTCGCCGGCGGCGTACTCGGACGCCACGGTCGAGCCGTAGTTCGCGGCGAGGTAGCTGTGCATCTGCGAGTTCGCGGTGTTCGAGTCCGCGGCGAGTACCGAGAGCCCCTGCCCGTCGAGGACGACCGGCGTGAAGATGTCGTTGTAGAAGTACGACACCCACGTCTCGATCCAGGGCACGGGCGGCCGGAACACGGGGTTCTCGAGCGCCTGCTCGATCGCGTTGAAGACGACCGTCTCGCTGCCGCTCAGTCCGACGTAGGCGGCCGCGTTCACCGCGGGGTTGCCCGTGTCGATCATCAGGAGCTGTTGAGCGGGGGCCGAGAGCAGGTACTGCGCGAACTCCTCGATCGCCCATAGGTTGGTCGCGCCCGTCGGGATCGCGAGCACGTCGCCGCCGATCACGTGGTCGGAAGCGTAGGCCCCGGTGCCGTTGGGGCCTGGGTAGACGAGCAGCGTGTTCGCGTTCATCGCGCGGATCGACGTGTTCCCTCCCGTGAGGAGCGGGTAGATGTACGGCCACTGGTAGTCGAGGATGGCGTACTTGCCCTGAGCGAGGCCGGCGTACTCGCTGTAGATCGCCTGCTTGTAGCCGGGGTTCATGTACGCGCTCAGGTTGTAGAGGTACGACATCGCCGCGATGTCGCCCGCGTCGTTGTAGACCATCGGGTTGCCGCCGAACTGGACCTCCCACTGGAACATCTCGGTCGCCGTATCGTCGCCGGCGCCGCCCTGGAACATGACCGAGCTCGCGCCGAGCTTCTGCGCGTCCGAGTAGAGCGCGGCGAACGTCTGCGGCCCCTGCGTGGTCGAGAGGCCGGCGTTTCCGAGCGCCGTCGTGTTCAGCCACACGAGCGGGGTGTTCGCCCGGAACGGAATGAAGTACTCGCCGCCGAACGCGTGGGTTTCGTACGCCGTGACCCCCGTCATGCTCGGGATCATCGTCGTCGGCTGGATCACCGACGCGATCGACGTGAGGTTCATCAGGTCGTTGCCGGTCGCCGAGTAGATCAGCTCGCCGATGTCGAGATTGTCCTCGGCGATGAGCGTCGTACCGACGTCGTTCGCCGCCACGAGCGCCGCGATCTTCGTGACCATGTCGCTCGCGTCGATGTTGACGTAGTTGATCGCGATGTTCGAGTGGGACGCCTCGAACTCCGGGATCAAGACGCTCGTCATGAACGTCGCCTCGCTCGAAGCGAGGTCGTCGTAGTACGTCACCGTGGCCGTGCTCGTGCTACTGGTATGTGACGCGTAACCGTACTCAAAGCCCCCCACGCCCGCGGCGATCGCCACGACCACCACAACGATGGCCCATATCGCAGAGAGTCGACGCGTTCTCCGGGTATACTCCTGCCCCGCGGTCGGCGCCGGTGCGGCCGGCGGGCCCGCTGTGGGTTGTGCTGACATGCGACGCGGAGGCCATCCGGGCGTAAAAAGCTAGCGAAAGCCCTAATATTCCCGGCGTCCGACGCGACGCAATTCGCTGAGGTGGCGGAGCCCGCGAATCTAACGGGCGATCGATGGGTTCCAGGCGAGGAACGCCGCGCCGATCAGGGAGGCATCCTCGCCCAGCCGCGCCGCTACGACGCGGGCCCCGGCCGCCGGAGGCTGACAACGAGCCCGGATCGCGGACTCGACGATCGGCACGAACTCGGGCAAGCCCGAGACGAGGCCACCGGCGAGGATGAGGACGGACGGGTTGAACGCGTTCACGATGCCCACCGCGCCGTCCGCGAGGAACCGCTCGGTCTCTCGGACGATCCGGCCCGCGAGCGGGTCCCCGGCACGGTAGACCTGGAACACGATCTGCGCCGTGACCCCTTCGGCGCTACCGGCCCGCTGCACCAAGGCCGCCCCGCTCTCGGGATCGGACCGGATCGCTTCGCGGGCCCGCTCCGCGATCGCCCATCCGCCGACGTACGCCTCGAGGCAGCCCCAGTTCGGACAGTGGCAGCGACGCCCCCCGACGACGATCGTCATGTGCCCGACCTCCCCGAGCGCGTGGCTGCCGCCCTCGAGCAGCCGGCCCCCCACGACCGCGGAGCCTCCGACCCCCGTCCCGAGGGTCAGGCAGAACACGTCGGAAGCTCCCATCCCCGCCCCGAACTTCCACTCGGCGAGCGTCGCGGCCCGCGCGTCGTTGATGACGGCGACCGGGCGATGGAGATCCTCGGACAACCGCCGAGCGAGCGGCACGTCGCGCCAGCCGAGGTTCGGCGCGTGGACGACCGTGCCCGTCCGTGGGTCGACCTGGCCAGCGACCGCGATGCCGACCCGAGAGGGCATCGGGTTGCCCGGCCCGAGGCACGAGCGCGCGTTCCGCGCTACGGTACGGATCACACCGCCCGGGCCGGTGTTCGCGTGCACCGTGCGGCCGCTGTGGCGACGGATCATGCCGTCTCGCGCCACGAGTCCGCTCACGACCTTGGTCGCACCGAGATCGATGCCGAGGACGTACGACTCGCGCGAGGCCCGCGCGGGTCCCTTACTCTTCCGGGACTTCCCCTCGCGTCTCGGATTCGGCATACTTGTGGACGACGTCGACGAACGTCGAGTGCGACCAGGTGAGGGGCGTCGCGCTCTTGGGCTCTCCGGTCCCCCGGTCGATCTGCTCCGGGAGCATCAGGGTCGGGGTCGCGTGGGAGGCGACCCATTCGATGAGCTCTCGGCACCGAGGGCGGTCCCCGAGCCGGAGTCGGGCCTCCGCGAGCCACAGCGTGCAGACGATCCAGGGGTTCTCATGCCCGTAGTACTCGTCGCCTTCGTACCGAGCGAGGCCTCCCATGCCGGGGACCCAGAGGCGGTGCTCGATCGCGTCGACCACCGCCCGCGCGCGAGGGTCGTCCCACGGGAGCAACCCGAGCTTCAGCGCGAAGAGGACCGACGCGTCGAGGCGCTCGTCGCGCGGGAAGAGCGAACGGACGAAGCGTCCGAGCCGATCGTTCCAGAACTCGCGCTGCGCCGCCGTCCAGATCTCGCCCGACGCGGTGCGCCAGTTCAGCGGGTCCTTCCCCACCTCCTCGGCGATGCGGGCCGCGCGCTCGAGCGCGTGCGCCACGGTCGCGGCCGAGTAGGCGTGCACGCCGAGCCGCTCCTCCCAGAGGTCGAAGCTCGGCGCGGGAAGCCCGGTCGTCGGCTCGCGGAACGACGCGAGGAAGTTCGCAGCGCTCTTCACGAGCGGCCAATAGTCGAGGAGCACGTCGGGGTCACCTCCCCGTTTGAAGTGATGCCAGACCGCCGCGATCACCGTCGCGGTCTGGTCGATCTGAAGGAACGGCGGGGGGTGCCACGTGCTCCCGATCGCGCCGTCGGGGAAGTGGCGGTGGAAGAACGAGCCGTCCGGCCCCTGGCAGTTGCGGGCGAACTCTAGGAACCTCGACGCGTTCTCGTAGAGGCCCGCTTCGTCCATCGCCTTCGCACAGTAGCCGCCGTCGCGCCACCAGCAGAAGTTGTAGGTGTCGCCGGCCGCAACGAGCGAGCTCGTGTCCGGCGAGGCGATCACCGCGCCGTTCGCCCCGGTGGCATGCCGCATCATCAGCACGCTCGCGCGGTAGACGGCCCGCGCGTGGTCGCTGAGGCCCTTCGGGGCGCGGGGAAGCCGGCGCTGGACCCACGTGTCCCAGAACGCTTCGGACTCGCGGACGAACCGCTGGAAACCTCCGTCCCGGACGTAATCCCGGACCTGGTGGACGCCGGGCAGGCTCCGACCCGCGGCCATGAACAGGCAGATCTCGGTGTCCTCAGAGGCGACCGGCTCGAGGTCCCATTCCATCACGCTGTCGGCCGCGCCGTGGGCGACCGCCCGTCCCTCGAGCCGGCCGTCCTCGGCGTCCACGTAGGTCCCTTTCAGCCCCTTGAGGGTGTGCTCTCCGCAGACCGCACGGGCGTAGGGCGGGTCGGCGAAGAACTCGAAGAAGTACCCGCGCTTGTAGTGCACGAGCGACGGCACGGCCGGGTCGACGAACGCCGTGTCCTGGTACATCGACTCGGCGATCTGGAACGCGTGGTACGCGAAGAGCCGGATCGGTCGGGGAGGATCCGCCCGGATCCGGAACACCCGCGCGATGAGGTCGTGGTTGGGATGGACGTGATCCCGGACCGCGAGGGTGATGCCGTGTCCCATCCAGACGGAGTTCGGGAGGTGGCCCCCGCCGTACGGGGTCTGATGCAGCTCGTAGCCGTTGCCCCGGCGCAGCCAGGCGAACTTCCCTCCGGTGACATCGAAGACCCCGAGGCGCATCTCGCGCAGGTGCTGGAACTGGCCGGGGAACGGGTAGAACAGTTCGTTCCACTCGCCGTTGTGGTTGACGGTGAGCAGGACCCGTCCGTTCCCCGTGACCTGGGTGATCACCCGCCGTGCCTCCGGACGGCCGGTACCGAGGGCCGCATCCGGTAGGGCGGGGGAGCGCCGCCGTCTATAACCCCTCGGTTCGAAGGGCGCCCGCTGGCCCCACGCAAAAACAGAGCGCCCCGCTCTAGGAAGAGGGGGCCGGCGGAGAGGGGGCCGGGGCGCCCGAGGTGGGCTCGTAGGCCTCCTCGCCAAACTCCGAGAGGTCGAGCCCGGCGGCTTCCTCGGCCGGATGGACCCGCAGCGGGGTGAAGTAGTTGATCACGCGGAGCAGGACGTACGATCCCACGAAGGCGAACGACGCGATCGCGGCAATGCCGAGGAGCTGAACGAGGAACTGGTGGGGGTTCCCGTAGAACAGGCCGTTCGGGCCGGCCGAGTTGATCGCGACCGACGCGAAGAGACCCGTCGCCGCCGTGCCCCACATCCCGCCGACCCCGTGCGCCGCGAATACGTCGAGGGAGTCGTCGAGCCGCGTCCGCGCGCGCCAGCTGGCGACATAGTTGCAGGCGACCCCCGCAACGAGGCCGATGATGATCGAGGCGTACGGGGGGACGTAGCCCGAGGCCGGAGTGACGGCCGCCAGTCCACACACCGCCCCGACCGCCATGCCGACCGCCGAGGGACGGCCCTTGGCGATCCAATCGACGAGCATCCAGCTGACCCCCGCCGCGGCGGCCGCGAGGTTCGTGTTGACGATCGCGGTCACCGCGACTGCATTCGCCGCGAGCGCGCTACCGCCGTTGAACCCGAACCAGCCGAACCAGAGGAGGGCGGTACCGAGGATGATGTACGGGACGTTGTTCGGGCGGGCCTGCTTGCCGAAGTCGATCCCGCGTCCGATCACGAGCGCGGCGGCCACCGCCGAGACCCCGGCCGAGGTATGGACGACGAGGCCCCCGGCGAAATCGACGAGCCCGAGCGCGTGTAGCCAACCCCCGGGGTTCCAGATCCAGGATGCGATCGGGATGTAGATGAGGGTCGTCCAGAGCACGATGAAGATCAGGAGCCCCTTCAGCCGAACGCGGCCGGCGAACGCTCCGATGATGAGCGCGGGAGTGATCGCCGCGAACTTGAGCTGGAAGGCGAAGTAGAGCAGCTGCGGGATCGTGGAGGAGTAGGCCGGGTTCGGCGCCGCCCCGACGTTGAGCAGCCCGAGGTACTGGAGGCCCCCGATGAGGCCGTGGACCGACGGGGCGAACGCCTCGCTGTAGCCCCACAGCGCCCAGACCAAACTGATCACGGAGAAGATCATCAGGCACTGGACGATCGTCGCGACGAGGTTCTTCTGCCGGACGAGGCCTCCGTAAAAGAACCCGAGCGCGGGGGTCATGATCATGACCAGCGCGGTCGCGGTCGCTACCCACGCCACGTCGCCCGAGTCGATCGTCATAGCGGCGCCTCGCACGCCGGGAAGGACGAGGGCCGCCCGTTGCGCATCGAGAGCGGCACCCCCGCCGGGATATTCAACCTACCTCCTCCACACGCGGCGGATCAGCTCGTTCGCGTGCCGTCGCGCGCACACACAGGTTCATATTGAGGGAGGGTTCTCGATTCTGCGACGAGTCGCGTGGCTCGCCAGTAGAGTGCCGAATTGACCTCCCCCGCGTACCCCACGACCTATGCGACGTCTCCGCCGTCGCCCCCGCGACGGCCGCTCGGAGTGGCGATCCTCGCCGTGCTGATCGGGATCTACGGTTTCATCGAGTTCCTGTTGGGATTGTTCATCCTGGTCGGGGCAACGATCTTCTCCGGCCTCGGGAGCACGTCGTTCAGCTCCCTCGGGCTCACCGGCGTCGCGGCGGGTGCCGTCGTCACGATCATCGGCCTCATCATCCTCGGCGTCGCCGTCGGCCTGTGGCACCTCAGGATGTGGGCCCTCGTCCTGATGCTGATCTTCCTCGCGGTCGAAATGATCCTGAGCGGGCTTGCTGGCGCCTACGTTTCGTTCACGTTCATCATCGCCCTGATTCTGTTCATCTACCTGCTCGCGGTCAACCGGCACTTCCGCTAGACCGGCGCGTCGTCCGACCGCGGCCGTTCCGCCTCACTTGAGGATCGGCACGCCCAACTTGTCGAGCGCTCGCCGCCGAAGGTCGGAGAGCGCGTTCATGTAGTTCGCGTAGGCGTCGTAGGGGCTGTCGTAGCTCGAGAAATACTGATGGACGCCCTGATCGGCGCCGTGGCCGCTCACATACATGTAGTAGAAATGGTCCGAGGTGAGCAGCTTCCGCCAGTCGGTCCA
>JASHQN010000046.1 GCA_030039135.1 Thermoplasmata archaeon
AGCGCGGTCGACGCCGGCGCGCGCGCGAGCGCAATCCACTCCGGTGGCGCTCGGCCTCCCACGGACGGTCTCTCACGACTCGCGGTCGCTACAGCTCGTCCGATCGGGACCGAAGGTCGGTTCCGTGCTCGAGGACCGATCGCAGATTCAACAAGTAGTACGCCCACCCGGACGAGATCGCGCCGTAGAGCTCCGTCCATTTGCGCCCGCTCTTGAAGCCTCGGTGCGTGATCGTGAGCAGCGTACCCTTGCCCCGCTTCTTGAGATCGAAACGGGCGACCGTCTCGAACGCTCGTCCGCCCGGGAAGCGGTCGATCCAGTCCAAGACGATCCGGTGGGGCGGTTCGATGGTCCGCACCTTGCCTCGGAGCGTGTAGGCTCCCCACGTGAACCGGAACGGGGCGCCCTTGCGAGGTCGCAGGACCGCCTTTTCGACGAACCACTTCACGAGCTCGTCCGGCTCGGTCAGCGCGGCGAAGACCTTCTCCGGGGCCGCGCCGTAGTAGTACGTCTGCTCGATTCGTCGGGGCTTCGCCATCGCCCCGGGAGCCGAGCCGCTCTCATAAGCTGGCGTCGGCGCGTCGGGAGCCTCGCGCGCACCAGCGGCGGTTCGGTCGGTCAGGACGCCGGTGGGCCGGACCTGGGTCGGATCACCAGGACCCTCGGCGCGATCGAGCGCACGGGCCGTCGTTCCGGAACGCGAACCACCTCCGGGCGCTCACGCCGTTAAATCGCAAGCGTCCATGTTCGACTCGTGAAGGGCGAGGGTCCCGCTCTACCGGTGCCCGCCCGCCCGTTGCGCCGATGGCGGGCGGTGCCCACCGAGGAGAGGCACGCGTGCTCCTGATCGCCTACGTGCTGATCGCCGCGGCGTTCGCGTTCGCGTTCAGCATCGGCGCGCACTACACCGGCGCGTGCATGGGCATGCCGTACGCGGCGGGCGCGCTCCAGATCGTCCCTGCGCTCGTCCTCATGGCGCCGCTCACGCTCCTAGGCGCCGCGCTGGCGAGCGGCGGCGTCGAGGAGACCGTCGGCCACGGCATCCTGGGCGGTGCGACGGTCTCGGTCGCTCTCGCTCTCGCGATCATCCTGAGCGCGCTCACGCTCACCAGCCTCTACAACTTCGTTCGCGTCCCGACCTCGACGATCCAGATCCTCGTCTTCTCCACCGTAGGGGCCGGGCTGGGGGATGGGCTCGCGATCGAGTGGACGACGATCGAGACCCTGCTCGTGCTCTGGGCAATCGCACCGTTCGCAGCGTTCGGGCTGGGGTACCTCTTTGTGCGGGTCCGCGACCGCTGGAAGCCACTCGCCTCGGGCTCGGCTCAGCTTGCGGCGGCCGCAGTGGCGGGCCTCGTCGGGGTCGGTCTCGTGGCATCCTTCGCCATGGGTGCGAACGACGTCTCGAACGCTTCGGGCGCGTTCGTCATGACGGGGATCTTTGGCCTCATGACCGCCGGGCTCGTCGGCGGCATCGGGCTTGCCGCCGGCGTGCTCACCTGGGGACGGCCCCTCCTCAAGCGGGTGGCCTTCGACATCGTCAAGCTCGATTCTCGGATGGCGATCGCCGCGCAGCTCGGCCAGTCGGTCGTGATCCTCGCCTACGTGGCGTTCGGTTACTTCACGTCGATGAACCAAGCGCTCGTCGGTTCGATGATCGGGGCCGGCGTGGCCCGCCGACAATCGACGGTGATCTGGAAGACCGTGCGGGAGCTCCTCGCTGGCTGGGCGATCGGACCCCTTTCGGGAGCCGCTCTCGGATTCGCGGCCGCCACGGTGTTCATCTGGGCCCATCTCCTCTGACCCAGGGACAAGGGGCGGGATTGGCGCCTTCGTCCGCGGTCGCGGTAGATCGCGCTGGACTCGGCTACAGATCCTTCAGGATGCGCTCGATGTCCTTCGCGACCGAGTCGAGCTCTTGCGCCACGCGATCGGCGGCCTTCTTCGCCGACGCGCTCGGGTGGGCCGCGGCTATCTTCGCCTTGACGACCAGTCGCTTCGAGAGCCTTGCGGAGGCTTGGGCAAGGTGCTTCGCGGCGCGCTTCGTCTCCGCCAGCGCGTCGTCCAACGGGTCGCTCATGGATCCACCAACGGACCGAGGGCCTGCCGGTATATCTCGCGACGGGGGGCCCGCCTCGCCGCGTCGCGCGCCCGACCCACCGCCGCCTGTCGCTGTATCCGCTGCATCGCCGAAACCCGGTGGCCGCAGTATCGCCCTGCTCGCATAGGCCTACCCGGTCACGTACGGGCCCAGCGGTCGGGGTCGGTTCGACCGATAGTGGGGTCGAATGTTGTGCCGCGCAAGCTCCTCTCGGGACGTGAACCGCTGGCCGCACAGTGCGCACGCCAGGCCCGGCGTCGTCGACTCGGGGTTAGTGGCCAGGCTCGCCCCGGGGTCGCCGCCCGGATGGGCGGCCCGAACGTGGGCGATCATTTCGCTCGGCGACCCAAAGTATTCGCCACAGTCCGCGCATGCCTCTGACATCTCGCTTCCTCCCGGCGTAACGCCATCCCTCCGGCCCCCCCGACGGTTCATGTACCTTTGTCTCGCGTCGCGGCGAACACACGGCAATCGCCGGTGAGACTCGGGCCGATTTACCCCGATTGTCGAACTTTCCTCTTGCGAAAACCTTGGGTCAGGAAGCCGGTGCCGGGACGGCCCCCGCGCGTGCCCCGGGGTTTATGGGCAGGGAATCCGTGCGTGCCGCGGGGACCGGGGCGTCGGCCGCGGTCGTCAGCGGAGGGAGCGTTGGCCGAGCGGGGGACCTACGTAGTGATCGAGGGGATCGACGGCACCGGCAAGACCGAGCTCGCCGCGCGCCTCGTACCCCCCCTGTTGCGCCGGGGCCATTCGGTCTCGAGCTTCCGCTCCCCGACCGATAAGTTCCTTCGGGGGGAGTACGCGCGGCTCCTCCCGACCGACTCGTTCGCGGCGGCGCTCTGCTTCACCGTCGACCGCGCGATGCTGCGGCCCGAGATCGAGAGCGCCCTCGATCAGGGGGACATCGTCATCCAGGACCGCTCGTTCTACTCGACGCTCGCCTACCAGTACCCCGGCCTCGCCGCCGAACGCTGGCGCGAGCTCGAGCGAATCGAACGGACCCTCTCGATCGACCCCGACCTCGTCCTCTACCTCGACGCTCCGGTCGAGGTCGCGGTACAGCGGATGGAGGCCAGCGGGCAGCGCGACGCCGTCGAGGACGAACCCTACCTCAGCCGCGTGAAGATGAAGTTCGAGCAGATGTTCCAGCCACCTCGCTGGGTCCGGATCGACGCCCGAGGCAGCCCCGAATCCACGATCGAGCAGGCGATGAACGCGTTGCTCTCCGCCGGCCTCTAGAGGCCCGAGCCGTTCGCCTGAGCGTCGCCTTCCGCCCTGCGGGAGCACGGGGCCGTGGCCACCGGCCCGAGAGCGAGCCGGTGGTGGCTACCCGTGTCCCGAGCCCCGCCTCCGCGCCGATCAGGGCGGGCTCGCGAGGTGCGCCCAAGCGGCCGTGAAGCCGTAGACGACGGCCGCGATGCCGGCGAGCACCACCGAGATGAGGAACAGGCTGACGAGGACCCTCCACAGCATCGGGTAGTTCGGTGTGGCGGGGGAGGGGAGCGGAGACGAGCGTGCGTTCTGCGGCCCGGTGATGAACCAGTCGACGAACAGGGTCGCCGGATAGGCGAGGATACCCATGACCCCAAAGGCGAGGTACATGAGGTACGTCTCGAGCGGGTCGAGCGTGAGACCGACCTGGTACGCCCGGGTTCCGTAGAAGATCATCCCGGCCCCGGAGACCGCGGCCATGATCCCTACGAAGTGCGTCGGCAGTCCCCGCCAGAGGGTCACCGCGAACGCGATGAGGATGATGGACACCAGGTACAGCGGATCGAAAAAGAATAGGTCGTACGCGCCGAACGCGACGGGGATCGGCCAGGTGAGTTCGCCCCATACCGCGATCGCGCCGATACCGGCGCCGAGAAGACCCAGGACGAGCGCACCCTCGTTGAGATGGCTGACCGCCCGCTCGGTGTCTTTTCTCCGGTAGTGCACGAAGACGGTGAACGCCGTGTAGAACACGACGACGGTCACGAGGACTAGCAGGTCCAAGATCAGGGTCAGATCGTCGATGAACGCCATGGTTTCTTCTCCTCTCCTTTTTCGGCCACCGCCGATGCTTGCGCCCGGAAGCGGGCCCTGGTTTATAGTTCACTCTGTGAAGCGCGGTTTACCTATCGGGGGCGGCCCCGCCTCGCCAGAGGCCGTCGCAGAGCTATCGCGCACTCACCGAGGCGGCCGGGGTGAAGGCGTCGAGGAATCGCCACCAGCCGTCGAGGCCCGCCGTGACGGCGGTCCTCGCCTCGCGCTGGGCGACCGCGGATCCGCGCACGACGCGACCGAGCAGCGCTCGCTCGCTCGCGGAGTGAGCCACGTCGGCCTCG
>JASHQN010000047.1 GCA_030039135.1 Thermoplasmata archaeon
AAGATCATGGAGACGGCGAGGAAGGCCGGCGTGCCGATCGTCGGCCTCGACGACTCGGGCGGCGCCCGGATCCAAGAGGGGGTCCTGAGCCTCGGGGGCTACGGCGAGGTGTTCTTCCGGAACGTCGCGCTCTCGGGCGTCGTCCCGCAGATCTCGCTCATCCTCGGACCGTGCGCGGGCGGGGCGGTCTACTCGCCCGCGATCACCGATTTCGTGATCATGGCGCGGGGGACCGGCGAGATGTTCATCACCGGCCCGGACGTCGTGCGGGCGGTCACCGGCGAAGAGGTGACGATGGAGGCCCTCGGCGGAGCGGACGCCCATGCCACGCTGAGCGGCGTCTCGCACTTCACCGCCGCCTCCGACAAGGACGCGATCGCCCTCGCGCGGCGCCTGCTCGCTTACCTTCCGCTCAACAACCTCGAAGAGCCGCCCCGCGCGCCGCCGGCGGCCCCGCCGGACTCCGCCGCGCGCGAGCTCGCGGGTCTCGTCCCCGAGGACCCGAACGCGCCGTACGACGTGCACGGCGTCATCGACCGGGTCCTCGACCCCGCATCGTTCCTCGAGGTGCAGCCCGACTGGGCGGCGAACCTCGTGGTCGGATTCGCCCGTCTCGCGGGGCGGGCGGTCGGCGTGGTCGCCAACAACCCCGCGTCGCTCGCCGGGACCCTCGACATCAACGCCTCGACGAAGGGAGCCCGCTTCGTCCGCTCGTGCGATGCGTTCAACCTGCCCCTCGTCACGTTCGTGGACGTGCCGGGCTTCCTGCCCGGCACCGCCCAGGAGCACGGGGGGATCATCCGCCACGGCGCGAAGCTCCTGTACGCGTACGCCGAGGCGACGGTGCCGCTCCTCACGGTGATCCTCCGGAAGGCCTACGGGGGTGCCTACGACGTCATGTGTTCGAAACATCTCGGCGGTGATCTGAACCTCGCTTGGCCGACCGCCGAGATCGCCGTGATGGGGGCCGAGGGCGCAGTGAACATCCTCTTCCGGCGGGAGATCGAGCAGGCGCCCGGCACCGAGCGCGAGGCGCTGCGCGCCCGGCGGACCGAGGAGTACCGCCGGGAGTTCCTGAACCCGTACCTCGCGGCGGAGCGGGGGTACATCGACGACGTGATCGACCCCGCGGAGACCCGCGACCGGCTCGTCCGCGGCCTCTCGCTGCTCGCTTCCAAACGCGACGACCGTCCGCCTCGCAAGCACGGGAACATCCCGCTCTAGGGCGAGGCGAGCGCGCATGGTCGGCATCACCGACACCATCCTGCGCGACGGGCACCAGTCGCTGATCGCGACCCGCATGCGAACGAGCGACATGCTCCCGGCCGCGGAGCGCCTCGACGCGATCGGCTACCGTTCGCTCGAGGTCTGGGGCGGAGCGACCTTCGACGTCTGCCTGCGCTACCTCCGGGAGGACCCGTGGGATCGCTTGATCCGGTTGAAGCGGGCGATCCGCCGGACCCCGCTCCAGATGCTCCTCCGGGGCCAGAACCTCGTCGGCTACCGGCACTATCCCGACGACGTCGTGCGAGCGTTCGTCGCCGAGGCGGCGCAAAACGGGATCGAGATCTTCCGGATCTTCGACGCACTCAACGATCCGCGCAACATGGAGACGGCGATCCGCGCGGTCAACGCGGTCGGCGCGCGCGCCCAGGGCACGATCTGCTACACGGAGTCCCCGGTCCACACCCTCGAGTCGTTCGTCGCCCTCGGCCGGCGGCTCGCCGAGCTCGGCGCCACCGAGCTCTGCGTCAAGGACATGGGAGGGTTCATGCCGCCGCAGCGCGGCAGCGAGCTCGTCCGGGCGCTCGTGCGCGAGGTCGGGCTACCCGTCGTGGTGCACACGCACTCGGCGAGCGGGATGTCGACGATGACCTGCCTCGCGGTCGTCGAGGCCGGAGCGACCGCGATCGACACGGCGCTCAGCCCGTTCGCGGGCGGTGCGTCCCAGCCGCCGACCGAGACGCTCGTCGGCGTGCTCCGCGGCACCCCGTACGATCCGAAGCTCGACCTCGCCGCCCTCGCCGACCTCGCGGCGTACTTCTCACGCGTCCTCGACCGGTACCGACCCCTGCTCAACGTGCGCTCGCTCCAGACCGACCCTGGGATCCTCACGCACCAGGTCCCGGGCGGCATGATCTCCAACCTGCTCTCCCAGCTCCAGGAACAGGACGCCCTCGACCGGCTGGGGGAGGTGCTCGCCGAGGTCCCTCGGGTCCGGGCCGACCTGGGCTACCCTCCGCTCGTCACTCCGACGAGCCAGATCGTCGGGGTCCAGGCCGTCGTGAACGTCCTCACGGGAGGGCGCTACCGTCAGATCACCCAGGAGGTCCGCGACTACGTCCGCGGGCTGTATGGGACGCCGCCCGGGCCGATCGACCCCGCGCTCCGCGCCACGGTCACTGCTGGCGCGCCTCCGATCGAGGGCCGACCGGCGGACCACCTCGCCCCCGAGCTCGAGCGGGCCTTCGAGGAGGTCCGCGCGTTCGTTCCCGGGGCCGGGACGCGGGAGGCGCTTTCCTACGCGCTCTTCCCGGCGGTGTACCGCGCCTACCGAGCCGCGGTCGACCAGGGTCTCACGGACGATGTGCTCGGGGCCGCTGCGCTCGCGGTCGTCGCCGCGCTGCGGGCCCCGCCGCCGGCCGAGCTCCGGTCGGCGAGCGGGGGAGACGGAGGCGGTCCGAGCGCGTGGGCCCACGAGGGCCGCATCCACCGACAGTCCCAGCGGAGGTGGGTCGACGCGAATCGCCGTCGAGCGGAACGGTAACCGGACGACGGTCGAGGTCGCGCCCGCCGCTGACTGGGTCACGGTCGGCGATCACCGCTACCCCGTCACCGTCGTGCGGCGCGGCCCGATGTCGGTCGAGCTCGAGATCGCGGGGGAGCGCGTCGTCATCGAGAACTGGCCGGACCACTTTCCCGACCCACCGGGACCGGTCGACGTGAACGGCGAACGGTGGGCCGTCTCGATCGTCCGGGAGGCGGGGTCGACGGCCGGCCCGCCGCCGCCGATCCGACCGACCCCTAGCGAGGAGCCGAAGCCCGAGGTACGCGGCGCGCCCGGCGCGACGCCGGTCGTGCCGCCGATGCCGGGACGGGTGATCGAACTGCGCGTCGAGGAGGGCTCGCACGTCCGCAGAGGGGACGTCCTCCTCGTCCTCGAGGCGATGAAGATGCGCAACGAGATCCCGAGCCCGATCGACGGAACGGTCCAGGGGATCCGGGTCCGCGCCGGAGTGAACGCACGGGCGAAGGAGCCGATGCTCTTCGTCACGCCGGACTAGCGCGCGGTCCCGGAGCCGGGTTCGGAAGGGGGCGACGGGGGCGATTCGGCCGGCGGCGGCGGCGCCGAACCGCCTTGCTCCGGTCCGTTGTGGTGTTCCGTTTCCCAGCGGTCCGCCTCCTCGACGGGATCGACGAACGGTTCGTCGTCGAGGACGGACCGAAGCTGTGGGGCGGATCCGGATGCGGGGCGAGCCGCCGGCGGCTCGTAGGGAAGACGGCGAAACTCGACCAGGTAGGCGAGCGCGAGCGCCGCCGGGATCACGAGCAGCGCGAGCGACCACAGGCCGAACTTGAGATCGACGCCGAGGTACTCCACGAGCAGCGCGAGCCCGGCGACGACCCCGATCATGATCGGGAACGGTACTCGGGCGAGGGGGCCAGGCTCCATGTCGACCTCCGTCACGCGAAGTGGGGCAGGCTGTGGCCGCACGCCGGGCACCGGACGGCTCCCGCCTCGACCGGTGCCGCGCAGTAGATGCAGAAGCCGAGGGCACTCGACGGCTGCGTCGGTCCGGGCGGCAAGGGCCCGGAAGAGGCGGCAGCCGCCGGAGGCGAGCCACGGTCGGAGGCTCGCCGCGGCCCGGGCAGGTAGAGGAGCGCCAACCAAACGAACATCCAGGCGAGCACGACGTAGAAGGCGATCGCCGAGTACTGGGGCAGGACCCACAGAACGACGATCGCCGCCACCAGCGCGGCGAGGCTGGCGAGCGAAAGAACAGCTCGGAACCGCACGGGAGCCTCCCGCTGCTCCGGACGAGCAATCGGCGGCGTATCTCGTTTCGCTCCCGCCCGGCTGCCCGCCGGCTCGGACTAAATATGCTGCTGCGATGGGCGCGCGCCGTGCCGCACGTTCCCAACCTCGTTCGACGCGACGAGTTCACCTACGAGATCCCGAGGGACGAGGCGGCCGGGATGCGAGTTCCGGGGGTCCTCTTCTCGGACGAGGCCCTCCTCGCCGGGGTGGCGGGCGACCCCTCCCTGACCCAGCTCGCCAACGTCGCGACCCTGCCGGGGATCGAGCGCAACGCCCTCGCAATGCCCGACATCCACTTCGGCTACGGCTTCCCCGTGGGAGGGGTCGCAGCGTTCGGTCTCGACGAAGGCATCGTCTCGCCCGGCGGGATCGGCTACGACATCAACTGCGGGGTCCGCCTGCTCCGGACGCCGTTCACCGTCGACGAGATCCGCCCGAAGCTCGGCGGGCTCATCGACCGGCTCTACCGGGAGGTCCCGTCCGGGGTCGGATCGCGCGGGGGCTACCCGCTCGCTCGATCGGACGTTGACGAGGTGCTCGCGGGAGGAGCGCGATGGGCGGTCGCGCGCGGTCTCGGCCGGGCCGAGGATCTCCCCATGCAGGAGGAGGAAGGGAGGATCCCCTCCGCCACCCCGTCCGTCGTGTCCGACGCCGCGCGGCAGCGGGGGATGAAGCAGCTCGGGACCCTCGGATCGGGCAACCATTTCCTCGAAGTCCAGAGGGTCGACGCGGTGTTCGATCGGCCGTTCGCGGACGTGCTGGGCCTGGAGCCCGGGCGGGTCGTCGTGATGCTCCACACGGGTTCGCGCGGGCTCGGGCACCAGGTCGCGACCGACTTCATCCAGGAGATGGACCGTCGGCTGGCGAGCGAGGGCGTCACGCTCGTCGACCGCCAGCTCTCGTGCGCTCCGGTCGGCTCCGAGCCCGGTCAGCGCTACCTCGGCGCGATGGCCGCGGCGGCGAACTTCGCGTGGGCGAACCGCCAAGTGATCACCCACGGCGTCCGGCGGGCCTTCGCCGCCGCGCTCGACCGGAACGCGGACGATCTCGACATCGCAGTCGTCTACGACATCGCGCACAACATCGCCAAGATCGAGGAGCACCGGGTGGACGGTGGGACCAAGCGGGTCCTCGTCCATCGCAAGGGGGCGACCCGCGCGTTTCCCGCCGGACGCGAGGAGGTTCCCGAGCGCTACCGGGCCTACGGTCAACCCGTCCTGATCCCCGGCGACATGGGGAGCGCGAGCTACGTCCTCGCCGGTCTCCCGACGTCGATGGACCGGTCCTTCGGCTCTTCGTGCCATGGCGCCGGGCGCCGGCTCTCCCGCCACGCGGCGATTCGCGCCTTCAAGTACGACGAGGTGACCCGGGGTCTCGCCGGGCGTGGGATCGTCGTCCGGTCGGCCTCGCGGGAGGGCGTCACCGAGGAAGCGCCCGGGGCCTACAAGGACGTCGAAGAGGTCGTGCGCGTGGCCGAGGGCGCCGGACTCACCCGTCGCGTGGCGCGTCTCGTCCCCCTCGGGGTCGTCAAGGGCTAGGCGGCGTGCCCGGCGGACGGCGCCGGCCGAGCGCGACCGCGAGCACGACCCCGGCCCCACATCCCGCGAGCACCGGTGGCAACCAGAGCGGCACGAGCGATGCCGCGCCGCGCGGTGCCGCGGCGGTCACGACGATCGTGAACGTACGCTCGGCGGAGCGGCCGGCCGCGTCGTGGACGCTGATGTCCGCGACGAACGTGCCCGCCGTCGTGTAGGTGTGCGACGCGTTCGCCGCGTTCGCGGAGCCGCCGTCACCGAACTCCCACTCGTACAGGTAGGGAAGCGTCCCGTCCGAGGCCGTCGCGTTGAACCGGACCACGAGGGGAGCCGTCCCGGAATCGACGCTGACGCTGGCCGCGAGCGGGAGCGGAGCGAGCGAACCGTTCGTCACGTCCACGCCGTGCGCGTCGACGGCGAGGTCGCCGAACGCGTCGGTCGCCCGCACGACCGAGGTGTAGACCCCTGCCGCATAGGTGTGGGTGACCGAATCGCCGCTGCCCATGGACCCATCGCCGAAGTCCCAGGCGACGGAGGTGGCGCCGACCCCGGCCGCGAACGCGGTCCCGGACCAAGCAAGGGGAGGGGAACCTTCGAAGGGGCTTACGGCGTCGGCCAGCACGAGCGCATCGGCCCGGGGGACGAACCCCGACGCCTCGACCGCGAAGAGGTGGGGGAGCCGGAACGTCGCGTTGTCGACGTTCCCCGAGGTCGGGAAGAACGCGGCCAGCGAGCCGTTCAGCTCGGAGTACGCAGGGTCCGTGGCGGGAGCGTAGACGGTGCGCGCGGCGGAGGGAGCGAACGCGGAGCCCCCACCTCCGAGGAACCAGGTGACGTTCGCCGCGGTCCGCGCTCCGCCGGCCGCGACTCCCGCCGCCGAGAAGTTGACGGTGGTACCGGAGGGAACGTCCACCGCCGGGGCGATGGTGGCCGTGAGGTACGCGCCGGAGGTGCCGGGGGCGACCACATCGATCAGGAAGGCCTCGCTCGCGTTACCGTCGCCCGCATCCGACGCCTGGCCGATCGCCCAGTACCAGCCCGGGGTCGAGTAGGTCGCCTCGACCGACGGCCCGACCGCGGTCATTCCGTTGCCGAACGTCCACGCCGTAACGTTCGGGCCATAGCCGCCCGTGACGCTCGCGCGGAACACGACCGAGAGGGGGGCCGGCCCGTACGTGGGGCTCGACGCGAACGTCGCCGTGAGCGCGGGCGCGACGCTGACGAGCGTCGTGTTCAGAACGTGGGCCCCGGCGCTGTCGTTCACGTACATCGAAACGGAGAACGTCCCGGGGGACCGGAATATCGTGCAGCCGCACGCGCTCACGTACGCGTCGGAGGCGACCAACCGCTCGGTGGTGGTACCCACGCCGCCCGAGACCCCGAAGAGGGCCGGGAAGTCCGCGGGGGCATCCCGCACCCCCGGGTGGGCGTCGGCGATGACCTCGGGAGGTCCCTCCCCGGTCGGGCACATCGGGGCGGCGGCTCCGCCGACCGCGATCGCGACCGGAGCGCCCACGGCGCCGTCCGCCGGCGTCGCCGAGTCGCTCACGACCACCGCCGCGCAGAACCCGCCGGCGAGGGGGTACGTGTGGTTGACCGACGCGGACGACGAGCCGTTGTCGAACGTGCCGTCCCCGAACCAGAAGCTGTAGGTGTACGGGGCGGTCCCGCCGGACGCGGTGGCGGTGAACCGGACCGGGCTACCGGACGCCGGCGTGGAGGTGGACGCCGAGAGCGATACGTCGAGCACGTTGCCCCCTCCCACGAGGATCGCGACGGGGATCGAGGTCGTCAGATTGGCCGAACTGTCGAAGGCGTACGCCTGGGCGGCGTACACTCCGGCGGTCGGGTAGGTGTGCGTCACGGCCCCGTGCACGAGGTACGAGGCATTTCCGTCGCCGAAGTAGACCCCCTCGAGCGGATAGGTTCCCGTGCCGCCGGATGCGTTGACGAAAAACGTGACGGTGAGCGGCGCCGGTCCGGCGTCTTGGCTCGCGTTCAGCGCCACGTCGATCGACGAATCCATCCTCGGGCCCTGGACGAGGCTCGGGACGAGCGCGCTCACGATCGGCGAACCGATTCCGGTCACCGGGTTCCAGCCGGGACCGGCGCTGTATCCGTTGTTCCCGCTCGTGATCTCGTGGAAATCGCTTGCGTAGTCGCTGCTCCGTAGGACGGCGTACAGGCTCGGATCGAGGAGCCCGAGCGGGCTCCCCGCTACCTGGTCGGAGATCGCGGCGATCCCCGCCCAGATCGGCGTCGCGACGCTGGTCCCGGCGACCGCTGCGGTCCGGCTGCCCTCCACGATCTCGACCCCGGGGGCCGCGATCGCGGCGACGTCGGGCGCGCCGCGCGCGGTACCGCTCGGGGCGAGGCCCTCTCCGGTCTGCCAGGCGGGACGAGGGAACGGCGAGAACCCGCCGCCCGAACCGCCCTGGTTCTCGCAGCCGGGCGACACCGCTCCGGAGTCGTTCCCGGACCAGGCGGTCTCGGACGTCCAGCTCCCGCTCAACGACGTGGACAGCACGGTGCCCCCGACGCCGGTCACGTACGGGTCCGACGCCGGATAGTTCGTCGCGACCCCGCTCGTGCCGTCGGCGGCGCCGCAGTCGCCGGTCGCCGCGAAGACGCTGATCCCCTCGGCCGCCGCGAACTCGAGCACCGGGCTGAGGATGTCGTAGGAACCATCGGTCGATGCGTTGCAGGCCGTCGCGCAGGGCCCGGAGTACGCGTTGTAGACGCCGACGTCCGGCTCGCCCCAACTCAACGACAAGACGTTGACGGTGGCGTGGGAGACCAGATAGTCGACCGCCTCGTAGAGTCCGACGCCCGAGTTCGGCGAGAACGTCATGTCGACCGCCGCTCCGGGAGCCATCGCATGGGCCCACTCGAGGTCCAGCGACTCCTCGACCCCCCAACCGGTCGCCGACGCGTTAAGGTCCGCTGTGGTTGGCACGGGATAGAGGTACTTCACTTCCGGAGCCGGGAGGCCGAACTCTGCGTCGAACGACGCGAGGTCGTTCTCGAGGTGGGACTGGTTCTCGCTCCCGTCGTAAGCGTCGACCACCCCGACGGTGGTCCCGGTCCCGTTCTTGCCGGCGGCGAGGAGGCTCGAGAAGTTGTACGCCTGATCCACCTGGCAAGGGAGCAGGTAGCCGGTACCCGAGCAGGCGGCATCGGGGCTCGCGCCAACCTCGATAGGGGTGGCCCCGGCGTTCGACGGAACGAGCGCGGTCACGTTGCCGAGGCCGTACGCCCCGGTCCATGGGATCCCGGCGGGCAGGCTCGCCGGCGTCGGGTGGCTCACGAAGGTGCCCCCCGCCCGAGCGTAGGTGACGAACGAGGTGTGGAAGGCGGCCCCCATGCTCGCGGCCGGCCCTTGCACGTCGAGGACGAGGTGGTCTGGGCTCGTTGCGACCGAGAGCCCATACGCCCGGAAATACGTGGTCGCCGCGGCGAGAGTGCTCGCGTCGGGGCCGAACTCGCGGGCGAGACGAGATACGGACGCGTACCGATGGTACGCGAGGCTGCCGGGAGTGTACAGAGCGGTGAGATACGCCGTCAGACCTGAGGGGTTCGTGAGCCCGAGACCCACGGCGACGTTGAGCGGGGCCGTGGAGGCGAGCGGTCCCACCTCTCGAATGCCGGCCCCGCCGCCGAAGCCGGGGGCCACCTCGATCGTGGCGGGGAGTGATCCGAGGGACGCACCGGGCGTCGCGGTCGACGTGGAAGGGGCGACCGAGATGCCCGCAGGGGCCGCCGGCTCGATGCCGACCAGGACCGTGCTGGCCACGAACAGCGCGGTGAGCACGAGGAGAGCGAGGCCCCGAGTCGTCACGGTGGCCGGCGCTAGGGTGACCACCTACCCATATGCTTACGCCCATCCGCGGGCGGTCCGCAAGGGTTGATTACCACGCCGGGTCGTGATGTCGGAGGGATCGCGTGAACCCGTACCTCGGTTACGAGATCGCGTTCCTGGTCGTCGTCGCCTACGCGATCGTGGTCTACGTCCTCTACCGCGCGGGCCGGATCGGTCCGGAGCGGGCGATCTCCCTCCTCGGACCCGCGCTGATGATCAAGACCAAGAAGGGCTTGGCGGCGCTCGACCGCTGGGGCCGCTTCAAGCGCTTCTGGACGCGGGCCGCGGACCTCGGGATCGCGCTCGCGGCGATCGCGATGGCCGCCATCGTGATCCTCCTCCTCGTCGACGCCGTGATCTCGACGCGGATCTCCCCGTCGATGGCGCCACCGGTCACCGAGGCGCTCGGCCTGCCGGGCATCAACCCGATCATCCCCATCGGCTACGGGATCCTCGCTCTCGTGGTCGGCGTCGTCCTCCACGAGCTCGCCCACGGCGTCGTCGCTCGGTCCCAAGGCATCGGGGTGAAGTCGATCGGGATCCTCTGGTGCGTCATCCCGGTCGGGGCGTTCGTCGAGCAGGACGACGTCGAGATGCAGGCCGCCTCGCGCCGGAGTCGCGACCGCGTCGCCGCCGCCGGGGTCCTCGCCAACTTCGTCCTAACGGTCGTTTTCTTCGTCGCGCTCTCCCTCCTCGTCTCCGGTTCGGTGGCACCGAACGCGAACGGGGTCGGGGTCGCCTACGTCGAGCCGAACACTCCGGCGGCGAACGCGTCCCTCGCCGCCGGCGACATCATCACGTCGATCAACGGGACCTCGACCACGACCGATGCCGCCTTCGAGAGCGCACTCACGACGACCGTCCCGGGCGAGAACGTCACGGTCGTCTACTTCTCGGCGAGTTCGTCGTCGGTCGTCACGGTCCACGTCACGCTCGCCCCGAGCCCGACGGTCCAGGGCCGGGGCTTCCTCGGGGTCGCCGTGACGTTCCTCACTCCGTCCGAGCTCAAGGGGACGCTCGTCTGGCCGCTGGGCAGCTCCTCGGGGCCGGCCACCGGTGCCCTCGACTGGCTCGTGCTACCGCTCGCGACCCTCGAACCGGTCGGGGGATCGACCGCGGCGTACTTCCACGTCACCGGGCCCGCCTCCGCGCTCGGTTCCTCGTGGTTCTGGATCATCGCGAACGTCCTCTACTGGCTCGCATGGCTGAACCTTCTCCTCGGACTTTCGAACGCGCTGCCGCTCGTCCCCCTCGACGGGGGCCTCCTGTTCCGGGACTTCGCCGCGTCGGTCGCGGCCCGGTTCCGAGCCGGGTGGTCGGCGGCCCGGCTCGATGAGTTCGGCAGCCGGGCCGTGACCGCCTCCTCGCTCATCATCGTCCTGCTCCTCGTATGGCAGTTCGTCGTGCCGCGGCTCTAGACACCCGCTCGCTCTTCGCGGAGTACCCGTTCCTCGCGGGGGCGGAGTCGTTGCTCGCGGGCGAGCGGGTGTCGGTCCGCTCGCTGCTCGAGGACGCGTCCTACGCGCGGGCCCGGGCGATCGGCCGCGCGCGCGTGCTCGCGGCCGCGGACGACCCGCGGGCGAGCCGGGACCTCGGGGAGATCGCCGGCGCCGAAGCCGACGTACGCTACCTGTCGTTCCTCTTCGCCCAGATCCTGCTCGCGGCCAGCCCCTCCGCCGCGCCGCTGCGTCGCTGGGCCGTCGCCGAGGCGAAACGGGCGCACGCCCGACTCGCCGACGTCCCGGCCGAGGAGCTCATCGAGGTCGCTCGTCGGCTCGGCTTCGCGATGGAGGTGATCGAAGGGGAACGGATCGCGGTACCGCTCGTCGACTACCTTCGACTCGCGGTCCCGATCCGGGAGGCGGACTTCCGTCTCCCGCGCCAGGACCTCGACCGGGGTCGCGTGCTCATCGGCCGGGTCCGCGCCGCCCGTCTCGTTCAGGAAGCGATCCGCCTCCGACTCTCGCTCCCCGTGCCGCTCGCGGACGACGCTCGGGACGCCGTCCGCGGACAGGAGCGTGAGACGCTCGCAACGCTCGCCGCGCGTACGCCGGTGCCCGTCGCCCGCCCGGGCGCCGGGCTCGGCGCGATCCGCCCCGAGCTGTTTCCCCCGTGCATCCGGAAGATGCAGCGGATGCTCCAGGCCGGCGAGAACCTCTCCCACTCCGGGCGGTTCTGCCTCGCCGCGTTCTTGCACCGGGCGGGCGCCGACTTCGAGACGATCGTCGACGCGTACCGCGGAGCGCCCGACTTCGACGAGGCGGTCACTCGCTACCAGGTCGAGCACATCACCGGGCACGATGGGGGGCGAGGGTACACGCCACCGGAGTGCGACACCCTGCGCAGCCATGGGCTCTGCTTCCGGGACGGGGACCCGAGCGCGGTCCTTCCGCTCGACCGCGAGCGCGACGAACGCTGCTTCGAACCCACGCTCCGTCACCCCCTGCAGTACTATCGGCGACGAGGGGGACGCCTGACCGAGGCGGACGCGGTCGTTCGGCCCTCGAGCGCTACGGGGCCGGAGGAAGGGCGCGGTACACCCGGAGCGCCCGGGAGATCGCGGTCCACTGGCCCGCGACGATGAAGTACGCGAACGCGACGTCGATGACCGTGAACTCGATGCCGAGGGCATGGAAATGCGCCCACGGCTCGGTCGGCGCCCAGGGCCAGGGGAGCGACCAGTCGAACTCGAGGAACATCGCGACCGCGAGCACGACGAGCCGGTCGGCCCGCGAGAGCAGCCCCCCGTAGAGGCGCCCCAATCCGACCGCTTGTGCCTGGGTCCCCATGTAGCTCGTCAATAGCAGGCTCACGAGCGCGAGGAGCGCGACGATCGGGTTCGCGAATCCCGAGACGGCGATCCCGAGGACGAGGAAGACGTCGGCGTAGCGGTCGACGACGTGGTCGAGGAGGTCGCCGCGGACGGACGTCCGTCCGGTGGCCCGGGCGACCTCGCCGTCGAGCACGTCGAAGACCCCGGCCAAGAAGATCAGGAGCGCGACCGGAAGGAAGAGGAGCGGGCTCGTCCAGCGTACGACGGCCGCGACGACCGCCCCGGCCCCCGCGAGACCGAGCGCGGTCCACGAGAGCTGCGCCGGGGTCCACGAAAGGAACGGTCGCCGCAGTCGGGCGAGGTACGGGGCGAGCCGGGCCCGGTATCCCTCGAGCACCATCGGCAGCCCTACCTCGACCAGTCCAAAAGATGCTTCGTCACCCACGGGTCCGAAAGCCAGTCGATGCGGCCGTACGAGGAGGGGCCGTCCCGACGCAGGCGTTCGGCCACTTCCCGGGCGACGCGGTGTGCCGTTCGGCCCGTGGTATCGATCTCGTAGATGCGACGGCCGGGCCGGCGCGCCTCGGCGAGGACGACGTCGAGGGCCTCGGCGAGGAGGTTCTCGCGACGGTCTGCGAGCGACGCGGGCCGGCCGCGTTCCAGGCGTCGCTCGAGCTCCCGGGGGTGGCAGCGGAGCACCACGACGTGCCGCATTGGCAGCAGGTGGGACAGGTGACCCACGACGAGATCGACGCTCGGGAGACCTCGGCCGGGCCGGACGCCGCGGCGAAGCGCCGCCACGTCCACCTCCACCCCTCCGCCCCTGGTCCGCGCGACCCCCACGATCCGAGCGAGGTCGGCCACCTCGATCGAGCGGAACCGCGGGGCGAGGGCCGCGGCGACCGAGCTTTTGCCGGTCCCGGGCGTCCCGGTCAGCGCGAACGGGGCGACCATCCTCGTCCCTAGGCGAACCGTAGCGTCGGGAATTCTCGGCGCCAGTGAAGGACCTCGGGTCCGACCCGCTCGCCGCGCGGTCCGCCGCGCATCAAGAGCTCCGCAAGCCGCGGCATGTCGTCGGGCATGAGGCCGAGCCGAGCGATCTCCGCGGTGCCGATCCGGCCCACGAGGTCGATGAGCAGACGCTGGCGCTCGAGACGGCGCGCGAGGGCGCCCGTGCCGAGGCTCCATCGTGCGCGCAGCTCCGCCCGATCCAGGTGCAGCTGATGGGAGGCCGTGAACCCCTCCTCCGCGGCCACGAGGGGGAGATTCCGCTCGGCGAGGGACGCGCCGAGCGCTCGGGCGTCCTCGATCACGGTCCGCGCGTAGTCTCGCCCGCACCGCTCGAGCTCGAGGAGGGTCTGCGCGAGCGCCGCGATGCGGTTCCAGTGCGCGTTGTCGAAGACGCGCCACACGAGCGCCGGGTCGAGCTGCCGGAAGAGGTCCTCCCGATCGGTGAACAGGAGGCCGCCCTGCGGCCCGGGGAACGACTTGTGCGTGCTGCCGAACACCACGTCCGCTCCTTCGCGCAGCGGGTCCTGGAACTCGCCCCCCGCGATGAGCCCGAGCACGTGGGACGCGTCGTAGAGGACGAGGGCGTCCGCGTCGTGCGCGGCGTCGGCGATCTCACGGAGCGGATAGGGGAACAGGAAGAAGCTCTGGCCGAGGACCACGGCGTGGGGGTGCTCGCGCCGGATCGTCTCGACCGCCACGGTGGCGTCGACCCGGTACCCGGGTCCCTCGGCCGGCAACGGACGCACCGTGTATCCCAGCATCGCGGGGACGAACCCGGGGGCGTAGCCGTCGTACCCTCCCTGCTCGGGGGGGATCGCGAGAATTCGGGATCGCGGCGGGACGAGGGGCACTAGCGCGGAGAGCGCGGCGAGATGGCCCGAGAGCGGTCGCGTCGTGGCGAACCGGGCGCGAAAAACGCGGGTCGCCGCGTCGTTGGCGACGCGTTCGATCGCGTCGGTGTACCTGGTACCTGTGTAGCTGTTGTCCAGGAGCTCGCCCGCGACGGAGGTCTCGACGGGCAGCGTGTAGCGGCCGGCGAGGTCGCTCGAGAGGTACCGGCGCGCCGTCGCGGAAACGGCGTTCTCGCTGGCCAGGAGGTTGAAGACCTCCGCACCTCGCCAGCGGTTGTGAGCGCGGACGAGCGCGGCGAGCCGACGCTCGGCCTCACTCGTCCCGGGGGCCATCCGCTCCGGCGATCTTCGGGAGGTCACCCTTGGCGAGCTTTCGCGTCTCCTCATGGCCGCACCGGGGGCAGACGAGACCCTTACCCGAGCGGACGAGGAGCGCGTGGCAGACCTGACAGCGGGCCGCGACGACCCCGAGGTTCCCGGAGGCCGTGGACAGCTTGACCGACGGTCGCGCCTGAAGGACCCGAGCGAGGACGATGTCGCCCACGGCGAAGACGTCCGAGAGGGACTCCGTGTACCCGTCCTTCGCCTTCGAGATGTGGATGGTGCCCTCAGGAGTGCCGGGAACCGTCCGGGCGCTGGTGGTCGTGCCGAGGACCGTGCAGATCGCCATCGCGGACTTCAGCTCGTCGACGCGAGCGAAGACGAGCTCGCCCTCGGTGATCTCGGGAACTCCGTTCCGCGGGTCGACCCGCACCGTGCGGTCCTGCGGGTTCACGATCGGGGTCCCCAGCACCGAGGCGTAGATCCGGCCCCGGTTCTCGTACGCCCCGCGTCCGGGCAGGAATTCCTCCGCCGGTCCAAGATAGTCGCCGGGAAGGGCCAGCTTAGGGAGGTCCGAGGGGCTCATGTGCTGCTCGAGTTCGCCGGCACGGTCGCACGGCCCGAGCCGGAGGACGCGCCGGCCGGCTTGTTCCGGCTCCCCCCTCTGGCAGGTCTGGGACCCGCGGGCTCCCGCGCGAGCCTCCCCGCTCTATTAACGCTTCGCCGCGGGCGGGCGCGGCCGGTCGGTGCTGGGCCGCGGAACGGCCCTATCGGTATGCGAGCCGGGAGGCCGGGAGTCTAGACAGGGCGGGAGGGGAGATGCCGCCCGTGCGGCCCCGAGCGAGCCATCGCCCGGGGCGCTCCGATCCGGAGAGCCCAGAGATCGACCTCGATCGAGCGGCGTTCCCGAACATGATGGGCGAACGTCCGTGGAAGAGACCAGGGGATCGGTCGCCGCGCGTCGACCTGCGCGCCGGCTTCCCGGGCGATCGCGGCGACGAACGCACGGCTGTCCGCAAGCGCGAAGGCGTAGACCGCACGGCGAGCCGCGGCGAGCGCGGCGGTCCAGAACGGGCGATCCGCGTGACGGAACTGGGCGCCGAACGGTGGGTTCATCACGACCGTGTCGACCGGCTCGCACCAGCCGGCGACGCCGCGCGTCTCGAACGAGACCTCGACGCCCGCCTTCCGCGCTGCCTCACGCGCTCGCTCGACCAGAGCGGGGTCGATCTCCACGGCGGTCACGGCTCGGGCGCCGAGGATCGCGGCCCCGATCGCGAGCCGTTCGGTCCCGGACCCGAGGTCGGCGACCGCACGGCCCTGTAGGTCGCCCGCGGCCAGGGCGGCGAGGAGCAGGTCGGCGGCCGCTTCCGCAGGGGCTGCGACCTGTTCGAGCTCGCGACGGGCCGGCTCGGGCGGAGGGATGCGGGCGATCCGGCGGACCAGCTCCGAGCGACGCATGGTCTTCGGGGGAACGCGGCCGGTCAGATAGGGTGCTCCCGCACCGGGACTACGGTGAAGCGGGGAGCCGGATTTGAACCGGCGAACGCCTGCGCGACGGGATCTCTTCGCCGGAAGTCCGGCGTTTAAGTCCCGCGCCGTTTCCGGGCTTGGCTATCCCCGCGTATTCAGCGGGCGGCGGGAGCCGCGGCCTCGGCCTCCTTCGCGCCCCGCCCGGCGGTCCGCTTGACGGACACCCGGTGCGGGAAGTACTTCAGGAGGACCACGTCGTTCACGGCGGAGACCCAGCGGTAGGGGACGTTGACCGGCCGAGAGTCGTCGACTAACATCGGGCTGGTCTCCTCGATGTACAGGCCGTCGGCCTTCGCCGATTCGACGTCGACGACAACGTTGTCGACCTCGCCCAACAGCCTTCCGTCCGGAGTGTAGACCTGGCGCCCGAGCAGCTCGGTCATTTCGACCAGCATAGCCTCTTCCCGACCGCCGGCGAGCGGGCCCAACGTTCTTATGTCTTTGGGCGGAGCGGAGACGGAGGAAGCTCGGGTCCGGCCGTTCGAACGCCGGGACCCCGCGCCCTCGGCTCGAATCTTCGCTTTCGCTCGGACGACTTAGCTCTCCGCCCCCTTCGACGCCTCCTCGCTCGCCGGCTGCTCCTTGCGGACCTGGGCGCGGTAGAGCTCCACGAGCTCGGTGGACGTCGTAGCTTCCTGCGGACCCTTGTCGTCGCGGAACCTCCCGGTGAACCGGGGAAAACGAAGCGCGAGGCCCGCCCCAGCCCGGATGGCGCCGAACGCGGCCCGGTGGATCGGGCTCAGGGTGAGCTCGGCCCCGCGGACCTCGAGCACCAGGCCGGGCCGCATCCACCGATCGGGCGTGAGCCCGGTGTCGACCGACGCGGGAGCGGAATCGACCTCGAAGCGCGCGAGCCGCTTCGGCATTTCGGCGAGCATCGCATCGTCGAATCCGGAGCCGACCTTGCAGAACGATTCGAACCGGTCGCGCCGGGCATCGTAGACCGCGAGGAGGAACGCTCCGTAGCGCCCCGCGCGACGTCCGCGGCCGTGGAACCCCCCGACGACGACGCCGTCGATCGAGTCGGCGAGGCCGGCGGTGTACTCTCTCTTGTACTTGATCCACCAGAAGCCCCGAGCGCCCGCGCGGTAGCTGCTGCCCGGGGCCAGGGACTTTGCCATCACCCCTTCGCCTCCGGCGGCGACGGCCTCTTCGAAGAACCGGGTGGCGCTCTCGACGTTGTGGACGACCTCATTGACCGCGAGCCGGACCCGTTCTCCGGGTCGCAGAAGCTTCTCCAGCGCGGTCCGTCGCTCCGGGAACGGGCGCTCGTAGACGCGGTCCTTGCCGACGAGGAGCACGTCGAACGTGAACAGGCAGACGGGAACCTCCTCCCGCATCCGCTCGAGGTCGTGCTTGCGGCCGCGCCGCCGCGAGACCTCCTGGAACGGGAGGATCTCGTCCGTGTCGAGGTCGATCGGCACGCACTCGCCCTCGAGGATCGCGGGACGCTCGCGGACCGCGGCCGGGAGCTCGGCGGTCAGCTCGGGGAACTGGGCGCTGATTT
>JASHQN010000048.1 GCA_030039135.1 Thermoplasmata archaeon
ACCTTCGCGGTCCGATCGATGAGGCGATCGAGGTCGTCGGATCGGAGTCGCCCCTCGTCGTCGACGTCGACGAACCGGAGGTCGATCCCCCGCCGGTCCCGCAGCATGTGCCACGGGACGATGTTCGAGTGGTGCTCCATGACCGTGGCGACGACGCGGTCTCCCTTGTGCAGGAGCGACTCGCCCAGGCTCGTCGCTGCGAGGTTGAGGGCTTCCGTTGTGCCGCGGACGAACACGATCTCGGAGGGGTCCCGAGCGTGGACGAACCGGGCGACCCGCTCCCTCGCGGATTCGAACGCTTCGGTCGCGACGACGCTGAGGGCGTAGACCCCGCGATGCACGTTGGCGTTCGATTCCTCGTAAAACCGCTCCTCCGCGTCGAGCACGGCCTGCGGCTTTTGCGAAGTCGCCGCGGAATCGAGGTAGACGAGCGGATGCCCGTGGACGGTCCGGCTGAGGATCGGAAAGTCCTTCCGGATCCGTTCGACGTCCATGGACGTACGGAGGCCGGTTGACGCCCGCGGGGCTACCCCGCGCCCGCGAGCCCGACCTTCACCCAGTCGTAGCCCTTGGCCTCGAGCTCCTGAGCGAGATCCCGACCGCCCGAGAGGGCGACGACTCCGTCCACCATCACGTGGACGGTGTCGGGCTTGAGGAACTGAAGGATGCGCTGGTAGTGCGTGATGACGAGGATGCCGGCGTCCGGGCGGCGGAGCTTGGCGACCGTCTCGCCGACCGCGCGCACGGCATCGATGTCGAGCCCGGAGTCCGGCTCGTCGAGAATCGCGAACGCGGGCTGAAGGGTGGCCATCTGCAAGACCTCGACGCGCTTCTTCTCGCCGCCCGAGAAGCCCTCGTTGAGGGATCGCTTGAGGAGCGCCGGGTCCATCCCAAGGTAGTCGAGGTTGGTTTTCACGTCCTGGTCGAACTGCGACATGAGGTTCGCGGGTTGCGCGTGGCGCAGGGCGAACGTGGTCCACAGGAACTTCGAAAGCGAGAGGCCCGAGATCTCCTGCGGGTACTGGAAGCCGAGGAACAGTCCGGCGCGGGAGCGCTTGTCGACCGGTAGCTTGAGGAGGTCCTGATCGTCCAGGAGGACGGTGCCCGCGGTCACTTTGTACTTCGGGTGGCCCATCAGCGCATAGGCGAGGGTGCTCTTGCCCGATCCGTTCGGGCCCATGAGCGCGCTGAGCTCCCCGCTCTTCAGTGAGAGGTTGACCCCCTTGAGAATCTCCTTCCCCGCGACCTCGACGTGGAGGTTTTCTACGACGAGCGTGTGAGGAAGCTTACCATCGACCATGACGCCTTCGAAGGTTACGAGCCGATACCGTTATTTAAGCATGGCGTGGTGTGTAAATCCCAGCGACGGCCTAGGGGCACCAGCGAGGCAGAACCGGGATCGATGAACGCGGTGGAAAGCGGGGCACTCGAAGGCACGCGCGGGCGCATTCTCGAGGAACTCGCAGCCGCTCCCCTCACGGCCCGGGACCTCGCGAAGACCCTCGGGATTCAAGAGAGCGCGGCGCGTGGCCACCTTGACCGCATGGAGGAGAGGGGCCTCGTGACCCCGACCTTCCGACGCGAGGGCGTCGGCCGCCCTCGGAAGCGCTACACGCTCACCGGTCAGGCCCAAGAGCTGTTCCCGAAGAAGTACGATCTGATCCTCGATACCGTCGTCGAAGAGCTCCTCGATCGGGAGGGTGAGGGTTTCGTGAGCGCGCTGTTCGCCGAATCCGCTCGGCGGATGGCGGCCCGCGTCGCGAAAGAGATTCCGAAAGGCGGCACGCCCGAGGAGAAGGCGAGGAACCTCGTCGCGGCATTGAACCACCTCGGGTTCCGTTGCTCACTCGAGAAGAGCCCGGACGGGCACACTCGGATCGTGCGCACCAACTGCGTGTTCCGCCATAGCGCGCTCTCCCATCCGTACCTCCTCTGCGAAGTCTTCGACAAGAACCTTACTGAGGCGCTCCTCGGAGAGGTCGGCGTCGATCTCGAGGACTCGATCGGTCGCGGAGGGATGCGGTGTACGCATCTGATCCAGCTCCGCTGAGCGGAGCCCCGGTCGCTCGCGGAGCACGGGGCTCGTCCAAACTCGACCCGTTGCTCGAGGCGGTGGGGCGAACGCCCCTCCTCCCGCTCGACCGGATCGTCCGGGCCGCCGGCGGAGGCTTCGAGCTCTTGGCCAAGGCCGAGTTCCTGAACCCCACCGGCTCCGTCAAGGACCGCGCGGCGGTCTCGATCGTTCGGAGCGCGCTCTCGAAGGGCCTCCTCGGCGAGGGCCAGACGCTCGTCGACGCGTCGAGCGGCAACACCGCGGTCGCCTACGCGATGCTCGGGGCCCGCCTCGGGTTCGCGGTCGAGCTGTACGTCCCCCGCAATGCGAACCCCGATCGAGTTCAGCGCATCCGCGCCTACGGGGCTTCGGTCGTCCTCACCGACCCGGCGGAAGGGACCGACGGGGCGCAGCGCGCCGCCCGGCAGAGGGCGGCGGCCGAACCCGTGCGCGTGTTCTACCCCGACCAATACAACAACCCCTCGAACCCCGAGGCGCATTACCGCACGACCGGCCCGGAGATCTGGAGCCAGACGGGCGGCCGGGTCACCCATTTCGTCGCCGGCGTGGGGACGGGGGGCACGATCTCGGGCACCGCCCGGTTCCTCAAGGAGCAACGCCCTGCGGTTCGCGTCTTCGGCGTGGAGCCGACGGGCCCCCTCCACGGGATCGAGGGGTTGAAGCACCTCCCCACCGCCCTCCGCCCTTCGACCTACGACGAGCAGCTGGTGGACGAGACGATCCGTGTCGAAACGGAGCCCGCCCAGGCGATGCAGGCCCGTTTGGCCGCCGAGGAAGGGCTCAGCGTGGGCGTCTCCTCCGGGGCCGCGGTGGTCGCCGCCCTCGAGGTGGGCCGGTCCGCGCCGGGCGCGGTCGTCGTGACGCTCCTGCCCGACGCAGGTCACGGGGCGCAGTCTGAGGAGCGACCATGAGACCGGTCCACCTGTCGGCGGAATCCGCCGAGCGCATCCGCGCGCACGCTCGCCTCACCTATCCGGACGAGTGCTGCGGCTTCCTCATCAGTCGAGCGGACCCGCCGGGGACTACCGGCCCGCGCACGGTGGTCGAGATCGAGCCCGCCGAGAACGGATTCGACGGAGAGCGGCGCCGCCGCTTCGCCATCCGTCCCCAAGAGCTGCTCGCGGCGGAGCACCGTTGGGAACCGTCGGGGTACGTGATCGCGGGATTCTACCACTCCCATCCGGACCACCCGGCGCGGCCGTCCGCGTTCGACCAGGACCACGCCTGGCCCTGGTACACGTACGTGGTCGTTTCCGTGACCGCCTCCGACACCCCCGCGATCGGCGCGTTCGAGCTCGACGAGGATTCCCGCCGGTTCCACGAGGTGGGCCTCGAAGTCGGCCCGGTCGCTGGCCCTCAGGTAACGGAGAACGTAAGAGCCCTAGGAGCCCGGTGAGGACGATGGCGCGCGCGACCGTGAAGATCCCGACCCCGCTCCGTCCGTTCGCGGACGGGAAGGCCGAGGTGGCGTCCAACGGCGGGACGGTCGGCGCGGTCGTCGAGGACGTCGCGGCCAACTTCCCGGCGTTGCGGAAGCACCTCTACACGCCCGAGGGCAAGCTCCGGAGCTTCGTGAGCGTCTACCTCAACGACGAGGACGTGCGGCACCTCCAGCGGGACGCTACTCCCGTGAAGGACGGGGACGTCGTGTCGATCGTCCCCGCGATCGCCGGGGGAGCACCGGCATCGGCCCGACCGCCCCCCGGCCCGGCTCTTACCGTTCTTGGTTCGGCTCCGCCCGCGGCCGACACGTTCAACGCCGAGGACCTGCGCCGGTACAGCCGGCACATCCTCCTCCCCGAGGTCGGTGTCGCCGGGCAAAAGCGGCTGCGCCGCTCGAAGGTCCTCTTAGTCGGCGCCGGCGGTCTCGGCGCGCCGACTGCGCTCTACCTCGCCGCCGCCGGGGTCGGCGAGATCGGTCTCGTCGACTTCGACGAGATCGAGCTCTCGAACCTTCAGCGACAGGTCCTCTACACGACCCGGGACCTCGGACGCCCGAAGCTCGAAGCGGCGCGCGACCGGCTCGAAGCGCTCAACCCCGGCGTCCGGGTGGTCCCCATCGCCGAACGGCTCACCGCGGCGAACGCCATGGACACGCTCCGACCCTACGATGTCGTCGTCGACGGGACCGACAACTTCCCGACGCGGTACCTCGTCAACGACGCGTGCGTCCTCCTCGGCAAGCCGACGGTGTATGGCTCGGTCTACCGATTCGAGGGGCAAGCGAGCGTCTTCGACGCGAAGCGGGGCCCGTGCTACCGGTGTCTGTATCCGGAGCCGCCTCCGCCGGACCTCGTGCCGTCGTGCGCGGAGGGGGGCGTCCTCGGAGTCCTCCCCGGCCTGATCGGGGTGATCCAGGCCACCGAGACGGTGAAGCTCCTCCTCGGCGCAGGCGAACCGTTGATCGGCCGGCTCCTCCTCTACGACGCGCTCGCGATGCGGTTCCGCGAGCTCACGCTCCGCAAGAACCCGACCTGCGTCCTGTGCTCGCCGACCGCGACCCAGCACGGCCTGATCGACTACCTCGCGTTCTGCGGCGTGCCCGACCCGGCCGCGCCGAGCGAAGCGTCCGGGCTTCCCGAGATCACGCCGGAAGCGCTGCGGGACGAGCTCGCCGGACCGGATCCGCCGACGCTCGTCGACGTGCGCGAGCCGAACGAGTGGGAGATCGTCCACCTCGACGGCGCCCGCTTGATCCCCCGAGGGCAGCTCCCCGATCGCCTCTCGGAGCTCACCGGCGCCCGACGCCTCGTAGTGTACTGCCGGACCGGGGGCCGGTCCTCCCAGGCCACGCGGTTGCTGCTCGACCTCGGGTTCACGAACGTCCGAAACCTGCGCGGTGGGATCACGGCCTGGGCGCAACGGATCGATCCCACCCTCCCGACCTACTGACCCGGCGACCCGCCGGTCACGCGTGTCGACCTAGTACGACCGGGTCGGCGCGCCGTGGTCGACCTCGAGCGGGCCCGAGTACGATCGTGCTCGACGTGAAAGTTCGCGCGCGAACTCCTCGGGCCGCCGGGGGGAGATGAAGAGCGGGACCTCGCCCCCGGTGATGAGGAGACCGCTCGGGTCGGTGTAGATCGCGTCGAACTTCCCGATCATCGGGCTCCACATCCGCCCTCGCCAGCCCCAGGACCCGAAGAACCCGGTTGGCGCCAGATCGCGCAGGCGCGTGAACTCGATCTTGCGCACGTCGGAGAGGCGGACACGGCGCGAGCCGAGGACGCGGCCGGCGCGCAGGTACATGTCGTCGAGGCGGTAGATGGTGGAGAGATAGCGCAGGAGCAGGAACGCGGTGACCGCGATCAGGAGGTAGACGAAGTAGCGCTCGCCGACGGCCGGGCTCGGAACGACCACGAAGTAGAGCAAGAGGATCAGGAACAGGTAGGCGCCCACGGTCACGTACGAGATGCGGCCACCCATCCGAAAGCGGCCGGCGTCGGCCGCGGCTGCCGTGGCTGAGCCGGTTCGCGACGGCTCAGGCGGGGGCTTCGTAGTAGTACTCCTGCCGGGCCCGCTGCTCCCGATCGAGCGCAGAGCCCTCGCGGTTGATCCGGGGCCGAAGCGTCTCGGCGTCCCGGCGGAACGTGATCTGCACTTCCGAGAGGAGCCGGTTCATCCCCTCGCGCATGGCGAACGGTCCGTCGCCGCGACCGCGGGAGCCGTCCGGCGCGTCGAAGCGGAAGACCATGAGCTCGTCGCACGCGAGGTCGAGGAAGTAGACATCGTGGTCGACGACGAGTGCGCTCACCGACTGGCGCTCGACCTGGCGCCGCACGAGGCGGGCCATCGCCATCCGCTCGTCGGCGTCGAGGTAGGCGGACGGCTCGTCGAGCAGGTAGAGGGTCGCCGTCCGTGCCAGGGCGAGCGCGACGGCGGCGCGCTGGAGCTCCCCGCCCGAGAGGTCGGTCAGGGCCACGTCGAGGATCTCGTCGAGGTGCAGCCCGGGAACGAGCTCTCGCTCGAACCGCGCGGTATCGAAGGTCGGGTCCGAGGCGAGGGCGGCCGAGCGCTCGCGCAAGCTCGCGGGCTGGGTCGCCTTTAGGTACTGCGGCTTGTAGCTCACCGTTACCCCGGCGGGGGGGCTGCCCCGGGTCGGAGGCTCGACGCCGGCGAGCATCCGGACGAACGTGGTCTTCCCCGTCGCGTTCGGTCCCACGACGCCCACGGTTTGTCCCTTCGCGAGCGCGCCGGCGGAGACACGGAGGTGGAACGACGGGAACTCCTTTTCGAGATCGGGGAACGCGACGAGCACGTCGGCCCGCGCCGAGGCCTTGGGCGGGTGCGCGACGAACCGGACCGGTTCCGCGCGGAACCGCACGTTCTCGTCCTTGAGGTACCCCGTGAGGAACGTGTTGATCGCCGAGCGCATCGGGATGGGATGGCTGATGACGCCGAACGCCGCGGGTTCGCCGTAGATCAGGTGAGCCTGGTCGGCCAGATAGTCGAGGAGAGCGAGGTCGTGCTCCACGACCAGGACGCCCTTGGTCTCTCCCAGCCGGCGAAGGACGCGAGCGACCTCGAGACGGTGCACGATGTCGAGGTAGCTCGACGGCTCGTCGACCAGGTAGAGGTCCGCGTCGGTCGCGAGCGTCCGGGCGATCGCCGCGAGCTGGAGCTCCCCGCCGGACAGCTCCGAGAGCCGCCGGTCGCCGCGCGCCGCGAGCCGGAGGGCCTCGAGGATCGGCTCGGCCGTGCCGCCGGCCCCGGCGACGTACTCGCGGACGGTTCCCGGCACCTCAGAGATCGCGTCGACGTACTGGGGCTTGACCACAGCCCGTAGCTCGCCCTTTGCCACCCGTTCGAAGTGCGCATGAAGGGAGGTCCCACGGAAGTGCTCGAACACGCGATTCCAGTCCGGCGCTGACGCATAGTCGCCGAGGTTCGGAACGAGGCTGCCGCTCAGCAGGCGCAGGGCCGTGGACTTCCCCGTCCCGTTCGGACCCAGGAGCCCGGTGATCCCCCTCGACGGGGGCAGCGGGAGCCGGTACATGCGGAACCCGTTGTATCCGTACCGGTGCACGATCTCGGCCGGGTTCGCCTCGGGGGTGTTGAGGATCTTGATCGCGTCGAACGGGCACTTGTGAACGCAGATCCCGCAGCCGATGCACAGCGTCTCGGAGATGATCGGTTTGCCCGTCGGGCCCTCCACGATACACTCCTGGCCCATGCGGACGGGCGGGCAGTACGCCTGGCATTCCCACTGACATTCCTTCGGGTGGCAGCGGTCGTTGAGGAGGATCGCGATGCGCGCCACGATCACGCCTCCCGCTGATCCGCGGAGATCCGTCCGTCCCGCATCGCGAGATGGCGTCGGGCCCGGCGGGCGACGTCGGGGTTGTGGGTCACGAGGATCAGCGTCGCGTCGCGATCACGCCGGACCCGCTCGATGAGATCGAGCGCGGCCTCGGCGTTCGCGCTATCGAGCTCGCCCGTCGGCTCGTCCGCGAGGAGGATGCCGGGCCGGTTCGCCAGCGCCCGCGCGACCGCGACCCGCTGCTCCTCACCCCCGGAGAGTTGGTGAGGGAACGCGTCCGCCCGGGAGGATAGGCCGACCTCGTCGAGGAGCTCGGCGGCCCGGCGCGAGCGCTCGGCCCGTGGCACGCTCAGGGCCCGCATCGGCAGCTCCACGTTCTCTCGGGCGGTCAAGGTGGGGAGCAGGTAGAACCGCTGAAAGATGAACCCGACACCCTGGAGACGCATTCGGGCCCGCTCCCGGTCCGTGCGCTGACCGACGGGGCGACCGTCCCACCGCACCTCCCCCGCCGTCGGGGAGTCGAGCAGGCCCACGACGTTGAGAAGGGTCGTCTTGCCGCACCCGCTCGGGCCCTCGACCGAGACGAACTCTCCCGGTGGGATGTCGAGGTCGATCCCCCGCAACGCCCGAACCTCCTCGGGACGACCCGCATGGTAGAACCGCTCCACCTGACGCAGCTCGAGATGGGGCGAGCGCGACCCGCTCATCGAAGCGCCTCCGTGATCTCCACGCGCAGCGCGGCCCGGACCGCGGCCACGCTCGCCAGGACGGAGAGGGCGAGGACGGCGAGGACCAAGAGCGAGAGCGTGACGGGGACGAAGACGGCCAGCCGCGCCGCTTCTTGGACGGCCGCGCTGCTCCACTTCGCGAGACCCTCGACGAGCAGGTACCCTCCGACGACGCCGGCGAGCGCCCCGGCGCCCGCTACGACGAGCCCGTCGGCCATCAGTCCCCCGGCGATCCAGGTCGCCGGCAGCCCGAGAGCCCGTCGAATGCCGATCGACCGACGGTCGGATTCAACCCGGCGCACTTGCACGAGGGCGAGGAAGAGCAGCCCCACGGCGAGACCGACCGACGAGAGCGCGAGGTAGAACCCCGTGAGCACGCTGCTCGCGGACTGGAGCTGCTGGGCCTCCTGCTCGAGCGATGTCACGCCGTAGAACGGATAGAGGGACTGGATCTCGTTGCGGATGCTCTCGAGCGCCGTCGGGTTCGTCGTAACGGAGCCCGAGACCGCCACCTCGACCGAGTCGGCCGCGTCGGTGACCCCATGGGAACCGGTTGCGAGGCCGCTCAGCACCTGGAGGTCGGACAGCGGAACGAGGACCGCGAACGCGCCGGTCGGCCCGAGCGCCGTCGGCGGCACCCCGAACGTGCCGGTGACGTTGAACCGCACGCCGAGGCTGCGGTTGGCGGCGGGGCTGAGCACGAGGGAGGCACCGGCCGCGACCCGGTTCGCCTGGGCGAACGGCGACGAGACGAGGACGTCATCGATCGCCGGGCCGGTGTAGCTGCCGTTCTCAAAGTGGATCGAATCGCTGGGGTCCCCGAGGGGAAGCGGGGAAGGGAACAGGCCGGCTTCCGCGGGACCGAGCGTCGCGAGGAACTCACCGGGGATCACGCCCTCGGCGAGGACGGGCGTCGGGGTCGACGAGTTCCCGTACGCGTCGAGGGAGACGCTCAGCACCGGCGAGACGGCGGCGACCGACGCGAGCGCGAGTAGGCGGTGGGTCAGGTTGTGCGCGGCGAGGATCCCGTGATCGCCGGCAGCGCTGAGGACGATCTGATAGCCCGCGTTCTGCAGGTTGGAGAGCTCGTGCGCCGAGACCCCACCCCCGACGCTGAGGAGCACGACGGGGAGCGCGACCGCGGTCGCGATCGCGGCGATCGCGAGGACCTGCTGGAGGCGCACGTGTCGAAGGGCCGCGCCACGGCGGGACCGCTTCACGGGGCGCGGAGCTCCTCGGCGACGGGGAGACCCATCGCTCGAACGGCGGGAAAGAAGGCCGCGAGGAGCCCTACGAGGAGAACGAGGGCGATCCCAAAGGCGATGACGCTCGCGTTGAACGCCACGAACGAGAATCCCACGGGCAGGCCGGGCACGAGCCCAAGGAGGAAGTGGTTGAGCTCCCACGCCCCCGCGTACGCGATCGGCAGGCCGATCGCGAGGCCGATGAGGGCGAGGAGGAGTCCTTCCTCAGTGACGAAGCCACCGACGCGGGCGCGTGTGTAGCCGATCGCCCGCAAGAGAGCGAGCTCGCGGCTGCGATCGTCGACCGACATTTGGAGGACCGTCGTGGCGAAGAGGGCGGCGACGACGACGCCGATCACGCCGACCAGCACGCCGAACGTGCGGTACAGGTTGACGACGTTCTGGATCTCGCCGAGTATGTCGGAGAGCGTGAAGATCGTGAGCGCCGGGAAGGCGATCTCAAGGCGGGTCTGGTCCGTCGACGCCGTTGTCGGATCCTTGAGGTGGATCAGGATGAGCGACGCGTAATCGGTCGAAGCGCTCGCCCCGCCGAGTAACGTCTGCAGCTCGGAGAGGTAGAAGAACGCGAGGAGCGCCGACGGGATCAGCCAGAACGGCCCCGAGACCCCGACGACGTGGAAGGCCGTCGCCGCGCTATACCAACCCGGCAGCGAAGAGGTGTTGGTCGGCGACGCGGTGCTCACCCAGACGATCGAGCCCACCGAGACCCCGAGGACGCCGGCAAGCCCCTGATCGAGCACGATCTCGTGGGAGAACGGGCCGGCGTAGCTGCCGTTGTCGTAGTGCGGGTCCCCGGGGAAGCTGAATCCGGAGCCGTTGTACAGCGAGGGGACCTCGATCCCGCTGTTGTCCGAAGGGATCCAGCCCACCGATCCCGATCCCGTCGGACCCCATCCCGACGGGATCCGGCTCGCGTTCGCCGCGCTCCAGAGCGAGGCGTTCGCGAACACCAGCTCGCCGATCAACCATGGGCTGGCCGCGAGGACGTTCGAGTCGGTGGCTGGGATGTCCTCGGCGAGGCTGTGCGCGTGGAGCACCGGCGGGACGCTCCCGGTCGTGATCGTCGTGTTCGCGCTCGCGGCGATGAGGTCGACCCCACTCGCGGTCGCGAGCTCGGTCGCGCTCGTCTGGATGCCGGCGGAGATCGCGAGCAGCAGGACCACGAGCCCGACGGCGAGCCCGATCCCGAGCGAGGTGAGGAGGGAACGACCCGGCCGACGGCGGATCCCATCGAGCGCGTAGCGCACGGCCGACCCTGCCCTTCCGCTCAGCGGTCCGCGCTGCGGCGGAGGTCACCGAAGGAGACCCGGTGGGAGGCTTCTACGTTGTACTTGTGGATCGATTCCTCGCTGACCGTCGACGCGCGGACGACGACGGAATCCGGCAAGGACGGGAAGCGCTCCGGTAGGCTCGCGAGGAGGTCCCGCAGGACGTCCTCGACGAACTTCGGCCGACGGTGGGCGTCGAGGACGACCTGCGCTTCGTCTCCGCGTTTCAGGATCGCGTAGGTCGGACTCGACTGGGCGGCTTCGATCGCTGCGATGATATCGTCGACCTCGACCTCCTCGTCGCCGGCGAGCTCGAGCACCAGGCGGGTTCGATTGCGCTGGTTGTGGGAGATCATCGGAAGCGTCCGAAACGCCGGATCCGCGAGCAACGGGTACTCGGTCACGAGACGCTCCCGGCAGGTCTCCATCGCGCAGGGACACGCGGTCATGCCCACCGCCTCCGCGCCGATCGCGCGCTCGAGGCGAACGCTGCCCCCGGAGTTGCGGAACGCGGACGCTTCCGCGAGGAGCGTGTAGTCCTCGTAGCTCCGCTTCGCCTCCGAGACCCCCTTGCGAAGGAAGTACTCGGCGGACGCCTGGACGGAGGCTTCGGTCGCGTAGGCGTGGCGAAGCAAGAGCTCGCGGGCGATCGCCGAACAGGCCGACTCGAGGCTCGCGGCGGGCCGGAGAACCGTCTCGTCGACGATCTCGGCGAGGACCTCGGCGTTGCGGGAGAGATCGGACCCTTTTCGGCTGGACGGAAGATCCACGGCGATCCGGAACGTTGCGGCGAGCGTGTTGACGCGGTCGTGCCGCTGCACGGAGAGGGGCTTGCGGATCCCCGAGATCCCGACCGACCGCAGCGAAAGCTCGCCGCGGGCGGGCGCTAGAGCGTGGACGTCGGTCACGTCCTCAGCTACCCGGGGGCCCGTTTTTACGTTGATGCGCGGCGCGCGAGCGAGGGCCGGGGCGACCTTATACGCCCCCGCCCCGTCGTGCTTCCGATGACCGATGAGCCGGCGTCCCCCCCGCCCGCCCCGGCGGCCGCGGGCCCGTACTCCGAGCGGGAGCGATTGATTACCGAGAACCTGAAGCAGATCTACGACCCGGAGATCCCGATGAACATCGTCGATCTCGGCCTCATCTACGGCTATGAGTGGAACGGCGACGACGTGACGCTGAAGATGACGCTGACCGCACCGGG
>JASHQN010000049.1 GCA_030039135.1 Thermoplasmata archaeon
TACCAGGTCCTCTGCGTCTACCTCCTCCGGGCGGCGAGCGGGGACCCGAAGGCGAAGGCGCAGCTCGAGATCGCGCTGCTCGAGCTCGAGGAGCGCCGGCGGACCGACCCGTTCCTCCGCTACTTCGAGACGTTCCGGGATCTGCTCAATCGGTCGAGTGCGCCGAAGGAAGGGGCCCCACCCGTCTCGGGGGCCGAGGCACTCGCTGCCCCGCGCCCGGCGCGAGCCAGCCGCCGATCCGGACCCCGCACCCCAAGCTGATCCGATCGTCGAGCCCGCCGGCCGAAGGTTCCTATACGCCATCCCCCTCGGCCGACCGGAGGAGTCGTCAGCATGCAGGCCGTGGTGCTCGGGGGCGGCGGGCTCACCGGGCGATGCGCGGTACGCGATCTGGCCGCGGGCGGGCGCTTTGACTCCGTCGTAGCGGCCGACCTGGATGTCGGGCTCGCCGAGGCTGCGGCGCGAGCCGCGGGACCGCGCGCCTCCTCGCGCGGGCTCGACGTCCGGGACCGCAGCGCGCTGGTCGCGCTCTTGCGCGGATCGTCGGTCGTGGTGAACGCGGTCCAGTACGGGTTCAACCTCGCCGTGATGGAAGCCGCGCTCGAGGCGCGGGTTCCGTACCTTGACTTCGGGGGGCTGTTCCACATGACCCGCCGGCAGCTCGCGCTCGACGGGGCGTTCCGCGCCGCGAGCCTCCTCGCGATCCCCGGCCTCGGCCAGGTGCCGGGGGTCTCGAACGTCCTCGCGATGGAGGCCTCGCGCGATCTCGATTCGGTCGACTCCCTCGTGATCCGGGACGGCTGGAGGGACCTTACCCGAGGGGGCCCCGAGATCGCGTTCACGTGGTCGCCGAGCACGTTCCTCGACGAGATGGTGATGCCGGCCCTCGTGTTCGAGGAGGGGGAGTACCGGGAGCATCCGCCGATGAGCGGCTCGGAGGAGTACGAGTTCGCCGAGCCGGTGGGCCGCACGCGCGTGTACCGGACCTTGCACTCCGAACCGGCGACGCTTCCCGACAGTCTCCGGGCCAAGGGCTTGCGCCATTGCGAATGGAAGGAGGGGGGCCCGGGGATCGAGGTCCTCCGGACGATGGCGCTCCTTGGGCTAGGCTCGGACCAGCCGCTCGATGTACGCGGCCAATCGGTCGTCCCGAAGGAGTTCACCCTTGCCCTCCTCAAGCGAGAGCAGCTCCTCGGCGTCCCGCCCGGCGTCGACCTCACCGACTGGGAGGTCCTTGACATCGAGGTCCGAGGCTCGAAGGGGGGCGATCCCGTCGTCCGCCACGCGCTCGCCCGGTTCCCTCCGCGCCCGGACTGGCATCTCACCGCCACGGAGTACGCCGTCGGCGTCGCGGGGGCGATCGGCGCGGAGTTGATCGTTTCGGGCGAGATCCGAGGGAGCGGCGTCATCCCTCCCGAGCGCTGCGTCCCGGCGGCCCCGTTCCGAGCGGCGCTCGCGCGGCGCGGAATCGAGACCGCGATCGTGCCTCCCGAAAACCCGTTCCCGCCGGCGCCTCGGAGATGAAATCGCGCTCAAGATGGCGGTTCGGCGCGACAAATGGTTGAATTCAAGGCAACAAATGGCTATCTTCGCACATATTCATTCGTTGAACACTAGGTGACGTTTTCATCACACGTTGCTACGCTCGCCGTATAACGAGTTCTCTTTCTGCGCGAACATTATATAGGGCACTCGGGGTCCGAAACCTGCCCGAGATGAGCTCGATATGGCGGACACGCAACCCGCCCCTCCGCCCCACCTCCCGGAACGGGAGCGCGACGGAACCCCGCGCGAGCCGCGCGGGGACCGACGACTTGCCGGGTCGCTGACCGCGGCGGACTCCGACGTCCAGCCTTCTCCTACCCCGTCTCCTGAGCCGGTCCGAAAGGGGCCGGCCGCCGAGGTCCCCGAGGAGCCCGAGAAGCCAGCGCCGGCGATCGAGACCCTCCCGAAGGAGGCCCCTCCGAAGGAAGCGCCGCCTCCGGAGCCAGAGGCGCTCCCGATCCCGATCGCTCGGCTCGTTCCGAAGCTGAAGACCAGCGCCAAACTGTTCGCCGAGGGCAAGAAGTACATCCCGAACGCTTCGAGCTCGCTCATCCGGGTCGCGTCGTACGACCCCTGTCCGCCGTTCATCGCCGCGGGCAAGGGCTCGCGGATCTGGGACGAGGACGGCAACGAGTACCTCGACTTCAACCTCGGGTACGGTTGCCTCATCAACGGGCACGCGCCGAAGGAACAGGTGAAGGCGATCCAGGACCGAGCCGAGCTCGGCGTCCACTTCGCCGCTCCGACCTCGCTCGAGATCGAGGTCGCGAAGCTCTTCCGCAAGCTCGTTCCGAACGCCGAGCGCGTCGCGTTCTGCTCGAACGGTTCGGATGCGACGATGAACGCGATCCGGATCGCCCGGGCCGTGACGGGCAAGGACGCGATCCTGAAGTTCGAAGGTCACTACCACGGCCAGCACGACTACGCGCTGATCAGCGCGGAAGCGCCGCCGATCGTCGCGGGCCTCGACGAGTACCCCCGGCCCCTACCGAACTCTGCCGGGATCCCGCCCGGGGTGACGGACTACGTCATGGTCGCCCAGTACAACTCGATCTCGTCGTTCGAGAGGATGGTCCGGCGCTACCGCGACCGGCTGGCCTGCGTCATCCTCGAGCCGATCATGGCGAACGCGGGCGTGATCCCGCCGGCGCCGGACTACCTGAAGCGCCTCGTGGA
>JASHQN010000050.1 GCA_030039135.1 Thermoplasmata archaeon
TGCCCGGCAGTTCACCTGCCTCCACGGTCCGTATCAGCTCGGAACTTGGCACACCGGAATCCCACGGGGTCTCGCCGGCGGCGTAGATTTGCCTCATAGTTTCTTGAAACTCTTCGCCGGATTGGCGGGAGGGGTCGCGGCGTCCCGAGCCCAGTCGTTGCATTAACCGGTGACGCGCATCCCCCGAGACGCTCTAATTCGTATCGGTCCGGTCTTGAGAGTATCTATCGCCTTGGCCCCGGGCAGGGACGGCCGTCGGGGGCGGACCCTTTGGAGAAGAGGCAGTTCTTCCCACGGGGGCTCGCTGGTTGGCTTCGCCCGTCCCAAGCGACGGCCGGATCGATTGGAGTGAAATCAGCCGCGGGAGGGATCTGACCTAAGGGTTCAAAGCCCTGCACGAGCGGACGCAGGAGCCCCGCGAGGGAACCCTCCCATCGGGCGGGGGTGCGGCTGCCAAACCGGAGGGAGAGTCAGGGTAGCTTTCCTCGTCTTTCTCCTTGAGCCGTAATGGCCTTCCGCAGCCGCTGAAGCTTGTCGTAGAACTCGGGCAGACGGAAACCGAATGCGATGAAAACATGGGTCTCGCCGCGTCGGAAGTAAACTCCCCTCCAGAGATCGCCGACATGAAGCGAGAAGAGGCCTTCTGTCGCCACCCGTTGACGTTGCCGCAGTTCTGAGCTGTACCACTCCGGCCCATGGGCGATCGGCGAATCGCCGGCGGCGATCTCTCGGAACGCCGCGATGAACACCTCGCGGATTTCGGGAGGCAGCGCCAGAAACTCTGTGTCCGCCTCCTCGATGCTTTCGAGGCGAAAGGGCACAGAGTCCTCAGTAGGGCTGCTTTCGGCTACGGGCGATGAGTTCCTCGATGGGATGCGACTTGCCTTCCCGGATTCGCCGGGCAAGCTCGGCCATCGTGAGCTGAGTCGGGTGGGCAATCAAGAGACCGCGAATCACGTCGTCGTAGGTTGCGCCCCCGGTCTTCAGGCTCTCCAGGAGCTTCCTCGTTTCCTGAGAGACGGTGATGGTGGTGGCTGCCATGGCATGCTCAAATTTCGATTATGGATCCAACCCAATTAAGACTATTGGAAAGTCGAGTGCCTCGAACCGCCTGAATTAGACTCAAGAGCCGCGGGAGGGCATTTCCCTTTGGTTCGAATCCCTGCGGAGGCCGTGTTCGAAATCACCGCAGAGTGAGCGACCCGGTGGATCCTGATAAGCCGAGCCTGGTACCGTTCGGATCTAGGGGGCCGCGGGACGCTTACGCGAGATTGATCTTCTTTAGGACTTGGAGAAACCGAGGGTCGTGACGAAGTGGCTCGAGCCGTGAATCGACCCGAATGATCTGGAGTGCGATGTCGACCTCTTCGACGGCCTTGAATAGGATCCGAAACGCCTCATCCAGGTCATCCATGAAGGCGTAAATCATCACGAGATGACCGTTGGCCGGCGGGCGGCCGGCCCTGTGCCTCTCCGCCTCCAGAATTTGTCGTGCCGTCTCACGCTCTCCTAGCAGCGCGCGAAACCACGCTATCGGTAGCTGATCCGGCTCAGGGTCAACCTCGATGGCGCGTTCTGCCTCGGCAAGACCAGAACGGAAATCGGACTGAGCGTAGAAGTACCACGCCTGTGCGTGGTGGTATGTCGAGGAGTTCGGAGCGAGAGTTCGAATTCGTTCGATGACCGGTTTGGCCGCGTCCAGCTTGCCGAGCACGCAGAGAATCATGGCGTAGTAGCCCAGCGAACCACGGGATTGGGGATCGAGTTCGTCGCCAATCGCGAGCTCCCGGAGGGCCTCTTCGACGCGCCCCTCCTCAAGTAGGACGGCCCCGTACTCTTGGTGCGCGAATGCGTAGCTGGGGTTGAGTGCTATGGCGCGCTTCAGCTCTTTCTCGGCTCCCTTGAAATCCCAGTGGCTCCACAGGATCATCCCCAGGGAACAGTGCCCTTCGGCCAGATCCGGATCGAGTTCCACGGCATGCGCCGCGTAGGCCCGACTGGCCGGAAGCCACTCCTGTCGCGACGCGATGTAGTCCCCCCAACCGAGGTGGGTCGTGGCGTCGGCCAGACCAGAGAAGGCCCTTGCATTCTTTGGGTCGATGGAAACCGCGAGATCGAATTGCTTCTTGGCTCCCCGGATGATCTCCTCAGACCACCCAGAGCTGAGCAGTGCCCTCCCCTTGAGATACGCCAAGTACGAATCTGGGTGCACTGTCGGTCGCTCTTCGAGTCGGCGTAGCTCAGGCTGACCCAGTCTGATTTTGAGCGCTTCGGCAATCTCCTTCGCGACGTCGCTCTGGACGGCGAAAATGTCGTCGAGCTTCCGATCGTACGTGCTGGCCCAGAGGTGGCCCTGTGAGTCCGCGTCGACGAGCTGGACGGTGATGCGGACCTGGTTGCCCGCCTTCCGGACACTCCCCTCGAGGACGGTGCCCACTCCGAGCTCGCTCCCGATTTGAGAGACCGGTTTTGGGGACGTCTTGTACAGAGTCACGGAAGTCCGGGCGATGACCTGGAGTTCGGGGAGCTGCGAGAGGACCGTGATGAGCTCCTCGGTCATGCCGTCCGCGAAGTACTCGTTCTCGGGGTCGGAGCTCATGTTCGCAAGCGGCAGGACGGCGAGCCGCCGGTCACCGTTCCGGGGGCGCGGGGCGTGGACGGTGGTCCATGGCAGTACGACCCGGTAGACCTCCACCGGCTCGAGAACTCCTCTGAGGGACTTTGGTCCGAGCCGCTCGAACGCGTACGGAACCTTGTGGCGGACATGCTCCCAGACAACCCCGGACAGGCAGATTCCGCCAGGGTCCGCGAGCGGTTCCACTCGGGCGGCGACGTTGACGGCGTCCCCCAAGATGTCGGCGCCTTCGCTCTCGACATCCCCGACATGAACACCGATCCGAACTCTCAAGGGCAGCCGCTCCCCACCGGCAGAACGCTCGTGGGCGCGCCGCTGGAAGTCCACGGCGCACTCAATGGCGTCCAGCGCGTTCCCGAACTCGACTAACATGCCATCGCCCGTCGACTTCACGAGACGGCCCTGGTGCGCCGCGAGGATCGATTGAGCAAGCTCTCCCTGCTCGCGAATGAGTTGAAGAGCGGTTTTTTCATCCGTCTGGGCAAGGTGCGTCGAACCCACGAGATCGGTGAACATGATGGCGGAGAGTCGACGCACCATGGTCGCGCCGGGAATTCCTGTTCGGTTAGATTACTCCTCGGGCTAAGGCGCCACGACGGTGTTCTGATGTATTGGGACTTCTGGAAGGAGGCAGACCCGCGCCGCTCGAAGGAAAATCAGCCGCGGGAGGGATTTGAACCCTCGGCCTGCTCCTTACCAAGGAGCCGCTCTACCTGCTGAGCCACCGCGGCGCTTCAGCGTCGACTCGACTCTTGCTCCCTCTTCCGCTTTCCGGTCGATCCCGAGGACGACGGCTCCCGGCTCCACGGGAACGCGGCCGACGCGGTCTTCCATCCCGACCTCGTCATGGGCGCGGTCGGCCGTTTGTTGAGGAACGCGTTCATCCCCTCGCGCTGGCCTTCGGAGCCGAACAGGCGAGCCCAGAGGTCGAGCTCGTACTCGAGGCCGGCATCGACGTCGGCGTCGATCGCGTTGAGGAGGGCGTACTTGGCCGCGGCGAGCGCGAGCGGCGGTTTCGAAGCGAGCTCCTCTGCGAGCGCCATCGAGGTCGGGAGCAGCTCGGCCCGCGGAACGACTCGGTCGACCAGTCCCGCCTCCAGCGCCTCGGTCGCCGACACCGGCCGACCGGTAAGGATCCACCGTCGGGCCCGCGCGGCACCGACCCGACGCGGGAGCCGCCGCGTTCCGCCCCAGCCGGGCATGATCCCGAGATTGATCTCGGGTTGCCCGAACTGAGCGTCATCGCTGGCGATGAGGAAGTCGCAGGCCAGGCAGATCTCGCATCCCCCGCCGTAGGCGACGCCGTGTACCGCCGCGATCACGGGGAGGGGGAGCCGCTCGATCGCGCGCGTCACCGACTGGCCAAGACCGCCGTGCTCCCGAGCCTGCTCCGGCCCCATCGTGGCCATCTCGCGGATGTTCGCCCCGGCGGCGAACGCCTTTTCGGCCGCGCTCGCGAGAACGATCACGCGAACCTCCTCGTCTTCCTCCGCCTCGGCGAACCGCGCGAGAAGGAGTTCAAGCACCGGCCGGCTGAGCACATTGACGGGCGGGTGGTCGAGCGTCAGGACCATCGTCCGTCCCAAGCGAGCCGAGCGGACGAGACCGGCGGGGACGTCCATGGCCGCGCGGAGCCTTGCCCGTCTATTTATTGCGCTCGCCCTGTCGAGCCCGAGCGTGGCTCGAATGCCCCGGACGCTGGTCGCGACGTGGTTCGGCGCCTACCTCGTTGAGGAAGGGCGCATCGTCCGCTCGGTCCGCGCGCCGGACGACCCGGCCGCGCTCGCGGAGCGTGCCCGGCTGCGTCGCGCGGGGGAGATCACTCCGGAGGAGCTCGAGCTCCTCAGCGATCCCGAGCACGCCGAGTGGGTCACGCGGGATCGGCGGCTCGCGAGCCACGGACTGGCCTTCGACCCACGTGCCGTTGGGAAACTCCCGGCGGCCGCCTCGGTTCCGGATCGGGCAGCGCTGCGGCAAGCGTTGCTCGACGACGCGGAGCGCGCCGTCAAGCGCGCGTGGGATCCGTCCATCCACCTCGAGGAAGCCGTGCGCGCGGCCGCCGACCTTGATCGGGTCCGGAACCTGGTCGGCGAACGGCTCGGTAGCTGGACCGCCCGGGATTTCCCCGAGATCGACCCCGGCGATCATGCGCGGGCCGCGCGCGCGGTGCTCGATGAGGGCGGGTCGTCTCCACTGGGTCCCGCGGACCCGTCGCTCCGCGCCGCGCGCCGGCAACTGGCCGAGCTGTACCGGTCGATCGAATCGCTGAAGGCCGCGATCACCGACTCCGTGCGCGAGGCCCTTCCGCCGCGGGCCCCCAATCTGGCCGCACTCCTCGGCCCGGATCTCGCGGCACGATTGTTGGCCCAGGCCGGCGGATTGGACCGGCTCGCTCGTCTTCCGGCGAGCACGATCCAGGTGCTCGGGGCCGAGGCTGCCTTCTTCGAGCATCTCCGTGGTCGGGCCCCACCGCCCCGTCACGGTCTCCTGTTCCTGCATCCGGCGATCCAAGGGGCTCCCCGCTCCGTTCGGGGAAAGCTCGCCCGTGCGCTCGCGGGCAAGGTCGCGATCGCCGCGCGGCTCGACCGAGCCGGCGCGTCGATCGACCCGGCGCTGGTGGCGGCCTTCGAGGCCCGGCGGAACCGGCTCAGGACCGAACGGCCGGCGGGTCGAACCCGGATCCGCGCCCGGCGTTCACTCCAACCACTTGACCGTACAGCCCAAGACCGGTAGCTCGGCCGGTCGGACCGGCTCGCCACGCAGAGCCTGATCGATCGCCCGCTCGAGGTACCGCTCCGTCACGCGCTGCGGGTGCTGATGGTCGTTGTCGATCCGACCCTGAAAGAGCAGGCGGCGGTCGCGACCGAACAGCATCGGGTGCGGCGTGACGAGGGCCCCGTAGGCATGGGCGACCGCCTGGCTTTCGTCGTGCAGGTAGGGGAACGGATAGTGGTGGTCCCTCGCCCGCGCAACCATCGATTCGAACCGGTCCTCCGGGTACGCCCGTGCGTCGTTCGAATTGATCAGGAGGATCTCGACCCCCGTCGACCCGTACCGGCGCCCGATGTCGACCATCCGGCTCTCCCAGGCCTGGACGTACGGGCAGTGATTGCACCAGAAGACCACGAGGAGGAGGCGATCCTTCGGGACGTCGGACATCCGGTACGTCTTCCCGTCGACCCCGGGCAACGAGAAGTCCGGCGCCGGGTCCCCCGGATGCAGTTGGAACGTGGCCAGTTCGGCCATGGGGGGCCCGAAACCCCGCCCCTCTTACCTTTTTGGAGGGAATCGTCCTGGGCGGTCGTGACCCCGGCTTCTGGCGGCCTCCCACCCCCGATCCGCCGTGCCATTGCCCCGGACCCACGCACCTGCGCGGAGATCGTCGCCGACGACGAGCGGGCACTACGGCGAGGAACCCCCGAGGTTCGCGTCGCGGTCGTCGCGGACGCAGCGCTGTCGTACGGTGTCGGAGTCCGCGGTCGTCCCTCGTACCTCGAGCGCGGAGCGGCGGCGGGACTTGCGATCGTTCGACGAACTTCGGGTGGGACCGGCGTGCTTCACGCGCCAGGGGACCTCGTTTGGTCCCTCGTGCTCCCCAGGAACGACCCGCGGGTGGGCCGTGACTTCTCTCGCGCGTACGCTCGTTTGGGCCACGGCCTGGTGAGATTTCTGGATCTCCGGGCGGTCGCCGCGC
>JASHQN010000051.1 GCA_030039135.1 Thermoplasmata archaeon
TCCATGGCGGCTCGGGAGTAAGGGCATTCGAGGACCGATGTGGGCACATGTCGGCTCCGCTCAGCATCGGCACGTTCAAGTCCGGTGTCATCAAGTGCGCCTGCACTCGGCAGTGTTCGACGCCGAGACCGGATCAGTACGGGGCCAACCCCAGATGCAGTCCGGCGGGATGGACAAGCTCCCGCCCGAGATCGCCCAGGCATTTGCGGCGATGGGAAAGATCATGGCTCAGATTCGGTGCGAGGGCCTTCGCCCGTTCCCCGTCGCGGTCGAAAACGGTCGAATCAGCGTCTTCGTCTGACGAGGAGCACCGTCGGTTCGCCCCTCCGTGTCCAGGCCGCGCGGCTTCGCGTGCAGGGCCCGTAGCGGCAGCACCTTCCTTTCCGGGTTCTCGAGGCTCGTGCGATTCACGCGGGCATCGAGTCCCTTCGTGAGCTTGCCGGACCACGCGCACTTCACGAACCCGTCAAGAGATTCCTCGAACCGGCCCGCAAGGCCCGTCGGAGTTCCCGTCCCGATTAATGGCGCGGAGAATCCCCGGGTTACGGTCGCTGCTGTCGGAAGGCGGCGATGCGTTCCAGGTCGCTCGCGTTGAGCACCAACCCGAGCGCTCCCGAGAACCCGTCGACCTGCTGCGGAGAACGCGCACCCACGATCGCCCCGGTCACGGCGGGGTTGGAGAGCGTCCAGGCGATCGCCACCTCGGCCGACGAACGGCCGCCGTGCTCCTGCCCGATGTCGGCCAGAAGCTGGGCGAGCGCTCGGTGGCGGGCAAGGCGGGCGCCCTGGAATTCCGGGTCCCCTCGCCGCCAGTCGTCGTCCGGAAGATGGGCCACGCGCTCGGGGGTCATGGACCCGGTCAGCAAGCCGGATCCCATCGGGGAGTAGACGATCACCCCAATCCGGTGCGCGCGGGCGTACGGCAGGATCTCGCGCTCGACCTCCGGGTGGACCAAGGAATACGGTGGCTGGAGCGTCTCGACCGGGGCGATGGCCGCGGCCCGCTCCATCTGGCCGACATCGAAGTTGGAGACCCCGATGTGCCGGACAAGACCCCGGTCCTTGAGCTCGGCGAGAGTTCGCCAACCTTCCTCGATGTCCGCCTCCGGGATCGGCCAGTGGACCTGGGCGAGATCGAGCGCGTCGACCCGGAGTCGGCGAAGGCTCTCTCCCACCTCGAATCGAATCGAGTCGGCCTTCAGGTTGTGCACGATGCGGCGGTCCGAGTCCCACCGGAGCGAGACCTTCGTGAACACCTGCGGGGCCAGAGGCAGGTCGTGAAGGGTCTCTCCGATCAGCTCTTCGGAGTGTCCGGTGCCATACGCCGGCGCGGTGTCGATCCAGTTGATCCCCTGTTCGACCGCGCGTCGGATCGCCTGCTTCGAGCGCTCGTCGTCCTGCGGTCCCCAAGCGAACTCCCACCCCCCTCCTCCGATCGCCCACGTTCCGAGACCGATGCGGGTGATCGCGAGGTCCGTGGTACCGAGCTCCCTCCGCACCGCCGGTCCCGAAGGTCGCTCCGTGGCCACTGGGGGGCTGGGCAGCATGGGCGCCTGGCGCGGAGACGCCCTGTGATATGATAGTCCTATCTTCGGCGGCTCTTCGCGGGAGGGTCGGGACTCGGATCGCTCAGCCATTCGCCCCCTACGAAACGCCGAGTCGGACCACTCACCGCGTCGCCTCCTCCTTCGGATCGTTCGCGAGTAGATCCGCACCTCCGGGCACGATCGATCCCGCGGCGAGCGCCCGCTGCACTTGGACCCGATCGGCCCGGCCGACGCTCTCTGCTAGGAATTCATAGCTCGGCTCGCCGTGCCGGCGACCGGTTCATGCCGTTCCAACTCGGTATCGACAGCTTCGTTGCGGCGTTCGAGGAACGGAGCGAGCCCATCCCTCCCGCGGAACGGATGCGGGACCTCCTGCTCCAGATCCAGCGGGCCGAGTCCGCCGGGCTGGACGTGTTCGGCATCGGGGAACACCACCGGAAAGGGTTCCTCGACTCGGCTCCTGCGGTGATCCTCGCGGCGGCCGCCGCTCGGACCGAGCGCATCCGACTGACCAGTGCTGTCGCGGTGCTCAGCGCAGCCGATCCGGTCCGGGTATTCCAGGAATTCGCGACGGTGGACCTGATCTCTCAAGGGCGCGCGGAGATGGTCGCCGGTCGCGGTTCGTTCATCGAAGCGTTCCCCCTCTTCGGGTACGCCCTGAGGGACTACGACGCGCTCTTCGCCGAAAAGCTCGACCTTCTCCTCAAGATCCGCGACAACGAACGAGTCACTTGGTCGGGCCGATTCCGGCCGGCCCTCACGGGTCAGGGCGTCTACCCTCGTCCGGTCCAGAATCCGTTTCCGATCTGGGTCGGGGTCGGAGGGACCCCCGAGTCGTTCGTCCGCGCAGGCACGCTCGGACTGCCGCTCATGGTCGCGATCATCGGGGGGGAGACCCGGCAGTTCCGGCCTCTCGTGGACCTGTATCGGAAGGCCGGTCTCGCGGCGGGATTCTCGCCGAACGCCCTGCGGGTCGGGATGCACAGCATCGGGTACGTGGCCGAGACGCGGAAGGAGGCCGAGGAAGACTTCTACCCCGGGTGGGCGCGTGCCATGACCGACATCGGGAAGGAGCGGGGGTGGCCGCCGGTCCGGCGGGAAGACTTCGAGGCCCAGAACGGGCCCCAGGGCGCACTGCTCGTCGGGGATCCCGACGAAGTGGCCGCGAAGATCATTCGTCATTCGAAGGCCCTCGGAGGCATCGTGCGCATGACGTTCATGATGGGAGTCGCCGACGTGCCGCACGAAAAGATGCTGCGGTCAATCGATCTCATCGGTAGCCGGGTCGCCCCCGCCGTCCGAGAGGCACTCGCCGTTCCGTGACCCCATCAGCAAGCCCCATGCCGACCCCAGGCGCGCTCTCCTTCCCCTTCTGGTCACGTACCGCGTTCCGCTCGAGCCGGCGGACGGCCCCGCACGCCGTTCGACGCTCCTTTTTCGGCGTTGGACTCAAGGATGCGGTGATAGGTTCGAAGGTCCACCGCGAGCGCCCTGGGGAAAACCCCCCGATCTGCCGTTCGGAGGAGAGCGCCGCGTCGCCGACACGCGAAGTCCCTGGGGGTCCCCCCGAGGAGCGGATCGGCCGACGCATCGCGCGGGTCATCTCGCCGCCCCGGGATCCTCCCCCCTCCCCCTCGACGGTCGGGCCGGCGATCGGGTCGCGCTCACTTCGGACCAACGTCGATCGAAAAGAGGTACAACGATGACAAGGAGTGGAGAGAACGTCGTAAGGGATCCGCGCCGCCCGGTCAGGGCCGTCAAGAGCCTTCCCCCGTCGGTCCGGGTGACGCCGCCGAACGCCTCCGATCGGGTCCAGCACGACCGGCACGAGGAGACCTCATGACGACCCCGTCCACCGAGACCACCGAGATCCACGTCGTGGGGCTCTGCGGTAGCCTACGAGAAGGGGGGTACACTCGTCAGGCCCTCAAGGTCGCGCTTCGGGGGGCCGAGGGTCCCGGGGTGACCACTGTCATATTGGACCTAGACCCGTACGACCTGCCCTTCTGCCGCGGCAAGGATAATCAGACCACCTACGGCGAGAACGTACGTCGATTTCGCTCGGCGATTCGGGCGGCCGACGCGATCATCATCGCGACCCCCGAGTACCACGGGAGCTTCAGCGGCGTCGTGAAGAACGCGCTGGACCTCGCGGGGTTCGAGGAATTCGAAGGAAAGATGATCGGGCTCGTCGGGGTCTCGGGAGGCAGGTACGGAGCCTCAGACGCTCTCAACACCCTGAGAGCGATCGGCCGGTCCCTCCACGCTTGGGTCGTCCCCTCCCAGGCGACCATACCGAGCGCATGGGAATCGTTCGACGAGAACGGCGAACCCCGGAGCCAGCAGGACCTCCATCGGCTGCTCGCGGTGGGTCGCGAGGTGGCTCGGTTCGCCCGTTTGCATAAGTGCGGGGAGCACATGCAATTCCTCAAGGAATGGGAGACCGCCCCCGTGAACCCCGGCGGTCATGCCCAGCTGGCGGCTCCGCCTCGTACCTGAGCGATGCGTTCGTTTCCCTCCACAGGGGATCTTCAGGGTACAAGGCGTGGCCCGGTCCGGGAGCCCGCCGGATGCGGGATGACGGATCTCGTCCCCGGAGCCTTCGGGACGCAGGGGCCCAGGGCTCAGCAGCAGGTCTTCACGTTGGGCTACGAAGGACGCGAGCTCGCCGACGTTCTTGGGGCCGTTCGTGCTCACGGGATCGAAGAGGTGCTCGACGTACGCGAGAACGCCTTCAGCCGGAAAAAGGGCTTCGACGCGGCCTCGCTGAAGGAACGACTCTCGGGCATGGGAGTACGATACGTTCATTCGGCCGAACTCGGCTGTGAACGGGCGTCGCGCCACCACCTGTGGAAAGGAGGTTCCTCCGACGCTTTCTTTGATGCCTACCGCCGGCGTCTGTCGGAACACCCGAGAGCCGTCGAGGAACTCGTCCGCTGGGCTCGGGCATCGCGCTGCCTCTTGCTGTGCCTGGAAAGGGAGGCGGGCCGATGCCACCGCAGGGTGCTGGGCGAGGTGCTTCGGGAGCACGGCTTCCTCGTCCGGGATCTCTGAGATGGCTCGAGGAGGGGCGCGCGGCCGACGCTGCAACCGCGATCCGCGCGCAGCACTACTCGTCCCAATGGCGCAGCCAGGACTTGTTGAGTAACGCGGCAACCACGGCTACGCAGAGGAAGATGCCGGCAGCGATCCCCACGACGCCGGCACCGAGAAGTTCCACGCCGGTCGAACTGCCGTGGTAGTGGGGACTGAGAAGGAGAGCGACCAAACCAGCGACGAGGAAACCCACGGAACCCGCCCCGTCGATGAACGCCGCGGTGTTCCTCCACTCCACCAGCTCTTCGGAGCCGGTTCCGACCCCCGTCACAGCATCCGGTCACCCCACGCTTCTCGGTCCCATAACTCCGAACTTGTCGGAAGAAGGGAGACCCTCCTCTCTGCGGCGGGTCGGGCCGGCGGTGAGAGGGCGCGATAAGCCTTCATATCCGGCCCGGACTCGACCTATCGATGGCCCGTACTCTGACCTCCGACCGCGTCGTCCGTGCGCCGAGGGGCGGTCAGCGGTCCTGCCGGGGCTGGGCTCAGGAGGGCGCGCTCCGACTGCTCATGAACAACCTCGACCCCGACGTCGCCCGGGACCCTCAGCACCTCATCGTGTACGGGGGACGAGGGAAGGCAGCCCGGGACTGGGAGTCGTTCGACCGGATCGTCTCGGCGTTGCGCACGCTCGGCGATGAGGAGACGCTCCTGGTGCAGTCGGGTAAGCCGGTCGGGGTGTTCCCGACCCACGCCGAGGCGCCCAGGGTCCTCATCGCGAACGCGCTGATCGTCCCCCGTTGGGCGACGGACGAGATCTTCTGGGACCTCGAGCAGCGCGGCCTCACGATGTACGGGCAAATGACGGCGGGGAGCTGGATCTACATCGGTACCCAGGGCATCCTGCAGGGTACCTACGAGACCCTAGCCTCCCTGGCACGCATCGAGTTCGGTTCGGCGGATCTCACCGGCCGGTGGGTCCTCACCTCGGGGCTCGGCGAGATGGGGGGCGCCCAGCCGCTCGCCGTGACGCTCCTCGGCGGTGCGGGGTTGTTCGTCGACGTCGATCCGCACGCCCTCGAGCGACAGCTGGCCCACGGGTACCTCGACGTCGCGGCACGGGACCTCGATGACGCTCTCGGCCGGGTTCGGGAAGCGGTCGCGGCCCGCCGGGCGCTTTCGATCGGCCTCTGCGCGAACGCCGCGGACATCTATCCCGAGATCGTCCGACGCGGGATCGTGCCGGACATCGTGAGCGACCAGACCGCGGCCCACGACCTGATGGTCGGCTACATCCCGCAAGGGATGGACGTAGAGGAGGCGGCCACCGTCCGGCACTTCGATCCCCGTGGCTACCTGAGCAAGGTCAAGGCCTCGCTCGCGACGGAAGCGACGGCGATTCTCGAGCTCCAGCGGCGCGGCGCCCACGCGTTCGACTACGGCAACAACTTCCGCGCCCAGGCGCGCGACGCGGGCGTCGCGAACGCCTTCGACATCCCTGGCTACGTCCCCAAGTACATCCGGCCGCTCTTCGCGGTCGGCAGCGGACCGTTCCGGTGGGTGGCGCTCGGAGGGGAGGCTGCCGACATCCACGCCATCGACCAGATGATCCTGCGCGAGTTCTCGTCGAACGCCGACCTGTGCCGCTGGATCCGTCTCGCCAGCGAGAAGGTCCGGTTCCAGGGCCTTCCGGCGCGCATCTGCTACTTGGGCTACGGCGATCGGGAGCGGTTCGGCCACCTCGTCAACGACCTCGTCAAGGACGGGAAGGTTTCGGCACCGGTCGCCATCGGGCGGGATCACCACGACACGGGCAGCGTCGCGAGCCCGTTCCGCGAGACCGAGAGCATGCGCGACGGATCCGACGCGATCGCGGACTGGCCGGTGCTCAACGCGCTCCTCAACGTCGCGAGCGGGGCCAGCTGGGTCTCCGTCCACCACGGCGGCGGCGTGGGGATCGGAAACTCGATCCACGCCGGCCTCGTGATCGTGGCGGATGGAACCGCGGATGCGGATCGTCGGATCGGCCGGGTGCTCCACAACGATCCTGGGATCGGGGTCGCCCGGCACGCGGACGCCGGCTACCCGGAATCGATCCGGCTCGCGCGGTCGGCCGGCTTCCGGATACCGGATCTCTCGTGAGCCCGCCGCCGAGAGGGTTGCGACGGTGTGACACACCGTCCAAGCTCCGAGGGGGTCCGCGGAACGGGCCCTTATGTTCGGGTCTCCAGCTCCGTCCGATTGACGGAGTACGCTCCGTCGCAGGGAAACGGAGAGAGAGATGTTGGCGAAAGGTGGAGCAAAGAGCTGGCTCGTGCTCACGAGCGTCGCGGTGGTGTTGGCCGTGGCGATCGGCCCCGCGCTTGCGGGCACGGCGAGCGCCTCCCCCGCCCCAGCGGCGACGGTCCATCCGTCTGGCGACTGGGCCTATGGCGGGATGGGGTACTCGAACGGCACCGTGACCATAGGCAATACGACGATCACGTGGAACGCGACCTTCGGATCGACGGCCATCGTTACGGTGACCTCGACCGGTCCCGAGACCGCGGAATACGAACTCCAACGGACCTTGGGAATCCAACTGACCGCGACGCTGACGAACCCCAAGCTCCACGCGAGCTACAGTTACCATGCCGTGGAGAAGGACGCCGCGTTCGCGAACCTGACGAACGCGTCCACGGTGTACGTGAACGGTAACCCTGTCCCGGCCCGCGGGCTCGACAACGACGCGACGTTCGCCTACGGTTCGATCGCGGAAGCGCTGTCGGTCACGCGCGACGGGATGACCAAGTCCGCATCCCTGAACGTGGAAGGCTGGGCGAACACGTCGGCCGTGTTCACACCGGCGCTCGGGCTGATTCCGCTGAACCTCTCGGGGATCTCGCAGTGGAACTCCACCGCGCAGGTCGCCGCGAACGGGGAGTGGAACATCCTGTGGTCGTGGTCGGACGACGGCGTGCTCGGCACGACCGGGTCCGGCTCGGGATCGCAGAGCGGAAGCGTGTCGCCCTCCGGGACGGTGACCCTTACGGGCTACAACGTCACCACGCGCGCGCCGGTCCCGCTCTTCGTCGACCACAAGCAGCGTCAGGCGGTCGTCCTGGTGATCCAGGGCCCGCTCGGCTTCTACGACCTGTTCGTGCTGGAGCCCTCGGCGTTCCTTCTCTTCGGAGGCGGGGCGCACGAGTTCGACTCGGTCGCGCTCGGGTCCGCCACGGTCTCCTCGCAGCAGTTCTACGTGAGCGGCGGCAACGCCGACCCCTCCGTGACGGCGGCTTCGACGACCTTCGCGGCGACCAACGGAGCCGCGAGCGCGGGCAGTGGCCCGGCGGACCCCTCGGACTCTCCGGGGGCGACGGTGGTCGAGCAGCCGATGACGGTAGCCGCAGCGCAGAATGAGGCGAACTGCCTCAGCAACGGCTGCCCGGCGGCAGCCGGCGCGCTCAACCTCGGACTCGTGGTCGTGGTCGCGCTCGTGATCGTGGCGGCCGTCGGGGCCGTCGCGGTGATCGAATGGCGCTCCTACGCGCGGCGCCGGAACCAGACGACGGGCCTCGTGGGCGGCTACGCGGAGCACTGGGCGAGCGGAGTCCCCCCCTCGAGCCCGGGCGCGACGCCGCCGAGCGCAGGCAGTCAGACCCCCACCGGCCCGGCCGGCGCGGGGCAACCACCGCGACAGAGCTAGGCGTCCGACGCCCGGTGGGCCCCACGAGGGGCCCACCTCAACCCCTTCCTACTTTTTCTTTTTAGGCGCCTTGGCGGCGTCGGAGGCGAGCCGAGCGCGAGCGGCCTCGAGCACGGTCCGATCGCTCCCGAACCTCACACGCCGCTCCGCCTCCTCGAGCGGAACCCACTCCCCCCGATCGAAGATCGGCTCCAGATGGGCTTCGGTCTCTTCCGTCCGGCCAAGAAAGTACACCACCGTCTTGTGCACGTTCGTCGCGCGCTTCGGGTGGAAGAAGCGGTAGCTTACCTCGCAGATCTCCCCGTCGAGGGTGACGCGCCCGAAACCGGTCTCCTCGCGGACCTCCCGCAGGCCCGCGGACGCGAGGGACTCCCCGGGGTCGACGTGCCCCTTCGGGAGCGACCACCGGTCTTCCGCGATCTCGTGCAGCAGGAAGACCGGGCCGACGCGCCCCCGAATGATCACGACACCCGCCGAAAGCTCGGGAACGATCGGGGCTTCCGGCCGGTATGGCTCGGACCGGGCGCCCACGGCGCGCACATGGAGGCGCCGCGTAAGAAGGCTCGGGAGTGCCGCGCGCCGCGCTCCCGGGTCGTCGGGTAGGTGATAAGGGACCCTCGTGGTTCCGTCGGGCCGGAATGCTCGACGAGGGGGAGGCGTACCACGACTCCGCGACTCTCGTGCGGGCCAAGGCCAAGAAGAACGGGGATCGCGTCGCGCTTCGGTTCGAGGGCCGGGAGATCAGCTACCGGGATCTCGATCGAAATACCGATCGGATCGCGGGCGGGCTCGCCGCGAGCGGACTCACGGCAGGGGAGCGCGTCGCCGCCCTTCTATACAACACCGCCGAGTTTCCCCTCCTCTGGTTCGCCCTCGCCAAGCGCCGGTTGGTGCTCGTCCCGCTCAACACCGCCCTGAAGGGCGAGATCCTTCGCTACGAGCTTGCCGACTGCGCCCCGTCCGCGCTCGTCATCGACCGGGAGATCTGGGAGGCGTACCGGCCGCTGCGGGAAGAGCTCGCGATCCGTCGAGAGTGGATCGTCCATCGAGCTGCGGACGCTCGGCCCTTGCCCGCGGGCACCGAGCCGTTCGAGCAGCTCGCGTCCGAGGAGGCAGCGGCCCCGATCGATCCGCCGGGCCCGGCCGATCCGGCGGCGATCCTGTACACCAGCGGGACCACGGGCCCTCCGAAGGGAGCCGTGATCCCGCACGAGAAGCCGCTCGCGACGGCCGGGGAGATCGGCCGACGAAGCCTCCTCAGCCCCGATTCGGTGCTGTTCACGGCGCTTCCCCTCTTTCACTGCAACGCCCAGGAGATGACGGCTCTCGCAGCGCTCGAGAATGACCTCACCGCCGCGTTCGACGAGCGGTTCCATGCGAGCACGTTCTGGGACACGGCCAGCCGGATGGGGGCGACCCACGTCTCGCTCCTGATCGCGATGATCAACGTGCTGTTCAAGCAGCCGGCCAAGGAGATCGACCGACAACATCGCGTGCGGGTCGCGCTCACGGCCGGGACGTCCCGGTCGATCTGGGCCGAGTTCGAGCAACGGTTCGGGCTCAGGATCATCGAACTCTACGGCATGACCGAGTGCGGTTGCACGACGCTGATGAATCCTCCCGGCGCGATCCGCGTGGGCTCGGTCGGCACGCCCCTCGGGTTCGTCGAGGCCGACGTCGTCGATGACGACGACCGGCCGGTCGCGGCCGGGGTCCGGGGTGAGCTCGTCGTCCGGCCTCGGGCCCCGTTCACGATGTTCTCCGGCTACTTGGGGAAACCCGAGAAGACCGTCGAAGCGTGGCGCAACCTCTGGTTCCACACCGGGGATTATGTGACGCGCGACGGGGACGGCTACTACTACTTCGTCGACCGGAAGAAGGACGTGATCCGCCGCCGGGGGGAGAACCTCGCCCCCTACGACGTCGAGACCGTCGTCAACCGCCACCCGGCGGTCTTCGAGTCGGTCGTGGTAGGCGTCCCGTCCCCACTCGGGGAAGAGGATGTGAAAGCGTTCGTCCAGCTGAGGCCCGGCGCGACCGCCGACCCGAAGGAGCTCTTCGAGTTCTGCGTCGAGCGCCTTCCGTTCTTCATGGTCCCGAAGTTCCTCGAGTTCATCGACGAGATCCCGAAGACCGCGAACCAGAAGTCCCAGCGGTACGTCCTCCGGGAGAGGCGAGGGGGGACCGAGTACGACCGAGACCAGCTCGGCGTCGTTGTCCGGCGGGCCTGACCGAACCCGGAACCCCGTCGTGCTCCTCGACACGAACGCGCTCTTTCTTCCGGCGCGGGCGGGGTTCCCGCTCGAGGCGGAGATCGCGCGACTCGTGCCGTCGGCACGGGTCGTCGTCCCCACGTCCGTCCTCGCCGAGCTCGACCGGCTGGTGGCGCGACGCGCTCGCGGGGCGCCGGCGGCCCGTGCCCTGGCCGAGCGCTACCCGACGACGGCCGCGCGCGACGAAGGCGATGCCGCGATCGTCGATCTCGCCGTCCGACGACGGGCCATCGTCGTGACGGCGGACCGGGCCCTGCAGGAACGCCTCGCTCGCCGCGGCGTCGCGGTCCTCGTTCCCCGGGACCGGCACCGCCTCGAGCTGCGTCGGGGCGAGCGGGACGCGGGCGGCAAGGACGCCCGCCACCTCCGTCGCGCGGCGAGCCGCCGGGACACCTCGCTCGGCAACGGTTAAGAATCGCCCCCGGCTCGATAGCCGGCAGAGGTCGCGGGGCACGGGATGCGCGACGACGATCGGATGCTCGACCTGCCGGCCGAGTTCGGCAGCGGGATCGTGGGGGTCTGCGATATCTGCGGCACCCGGCAGGCGGTGATCGTCCTTCAGAAGGAACGGTACAAGCTCTGCGTCATCGACTTCCTGAACAAGACCTGGCTCAAGACGGACAAGAAACCAGGAACGCCGGTGCCGGCCTACCGGAGCGAGCGCGTATGGTTCGAGACCCACGCGGTGGCGCAGGGTCGAGCCCCCGCGATCGTCCTCACCCCGACGAAGGTCGTCAAGCACCCGATCGTGCTGATCACCCCCGATGTGTTCGGGATCACGACCACGGTGCTCGACGGCGCGATCCGGTTCGCCCGCGAGGGCTACGAGGTCCTGGTTCCCGACCTCGGCAAGACCGACGGAATCGGGGCGACCCACCACCTCGCGCTCCGGACCAGCGCCCAGTTCCGAGGCGGGGTTTCTCTGCGTTCCCGCAAGGTCGTGGGCCTGCTCAACCTGTACACCGACGCGTTCGAGTACCTCCGCGGCCGGGAGATGGTCGACGCAGCGAAGTCGGCCGTCTTCGGCGCGTCCTACGGCGCGAGCCTCGCGCTGGAGCTCGCCGCCCAGGAGACGGGGCTCGCCGCCGTCGTCCTCGCCTATCCCCAACCGGTGTCTCCCCCCGACCTCGGAAAGCTCGTCACCGCTCCGCTGCTCGTCGTCACCGGCTCCCGCGACCGCGCCGGCCAGCGAGCCCGTCAGCAGCTCGAAGCGGTGCGGCGGTCGCACCCGATCGCGCTCGAAGCACTGGAGATCCCCGGAGCGCGCCACGGGTTCCTCGGCCGGGACCTGGCCGGCTACGACCTCCCCCTCGCGGAAGCCGCGTGGACGAAGATCCTCGAGTTCCTGAAGCAGCAGCTGATGCCGGCCCCGCCCCGGCCGACCCCGCCACCCCTCGTCAAACCGACCTCGTCGGCGAACCCGCCCGCCGTCGCCTCGGCAGCGGCCGGGACTCCTCCGGCATCGGGGAGCGCCCCTTCCGGTCCGGCCCCCGGTGCACCCGTGCCGCCCGCGGCCCGGTCGGGCTAGCCGGCGGCCGTCGCGGTCACGACGACGGCACGTTCGAAGCGGTTTCCACGAGCTCTTTCGCCGCGCGCGTGAACCGCATCAGCTTCGCGAGGTTGCCTCGCACCCGGAACGTCCCTTCCATGATCGCCTTCACCGGGTCGACCTCGTGGCGCATCAGCCTCGCCCAGTTCTCGGGCGAACCTTCGTAAACGAACTCCGACTTCACCTCGCGCGCATCGGGATAGAAGGTGGCCGAGCGGCACGTACCGTTGGCGAGGTCGAGGTGGATCCCGGGCGCCGGTGCGCTCGCGTCGGCGGGACGCACGAGCAGTAGGATGTCGCCGACCCACGCCCGGGCAGCGTCCGCGTACGCCGTGTTCTGGTTCAGCGCTTGCTGGAGCGCGCCCGCCCACTCCGACGAGGGGAACTTCATGCGCGGGGGACCGCCACCGGCATTAAATTCTTGGTGTCCGCCTGCGGCCCCGGTAGTGTCGGAAGCCTCCGGCCCGTTAGCCCGAGGCGTACTCGTAGAACCCTTGGCCGGTCTTTCGGCCGAGATGACCCGCATCGACGAGGCGTCGCAGGAGCGCCGGGGGATGGTACTTCGGGTCGCCGAACTCGCGGAAGAGCGTCTCCGCGACCTCGAGCGAGACGTCGAGGCCGACGAGATCAGCGAGCTCGAACGGGCCCATCGGCATACCGGCCCCCGCTTTCATCGCCGCGTCGATGTCTCGGGACGAGGCGACCCCGGAATCGAGCACCGCGCACGCCTCGGCGAGCACGGGGGCAATGAGACGGTTCACGACGAACGCCGGGGACTCCTTGACGCGGATCGGCACGAGCGGATACCGGTGGTTCCGTAGCCCTTGGAGGAAATCGACCGTCTCAGTGACGACGTCCTCACGCGTGTCGACGCCGGCGGCGACTTCGACCAGCGGCAGGGTGTACGGTGGATTGAAGAAGTGCACGCCCAGCGTCTCCCGCACGTGCTTCAGGCCGCGCGCGAGCCGCGTAATGGAGAGCGAGGAGGTGTTCGACCCGATGACCGCGTACTCGGGAAGGACCGAATCGAGGGCCTCGAGCACCGGGCGTTTCACCTCGTAGCGTTCGAACACGGCCTCGATCACGAGGTCCACGTCGCGGAACGGCTCGTAATCGGTGGCCCCGTGGATCCGCGCGACGATCTCCTCGCCCCGAGCCTTCGTGAACTTCGGCGCGAGCTTCTGGTCAATCTGGGCACGCTGGGCGTCCGTGAGCGCTCCGACCAGGTCGGTGATCCGTTCGATCTCTTTGGGCGCGCGGCTCTCGTGATACCGCACCAGCTCGTCGACGATCGCTCGGGTCCGCGCGAGGCCCTTGTCGACCAGCGCCTGGTCGACGTCCTTGAGCACGACCTCGATCCCGTTGAACGCCAGCACCTCCGCGACCGCGGCTCCCATCGTCCCGGCGCCGATGACCCCCGCCTTGGCTACCCGCATCCGTGTCCCCCGCCGGGCGCACGGTCGCGGCTACATATGAGACCGTTAGCCGGTGCCCCCGCCCGACAGGGGACCGCCAGGCCCCCGCCCCCTGCGGCCGAGGTCCGTCATGATCTGGTCGAACTGCTCGCGGGAGATCTCGCCCCGGGCGTAGCGCTGACGCGCCGCCATCACCGCCGGGTCCGGTCCCCAACCCGGGCGACGGTTTCCTCCGCCGTAAGAGCGCGAGCTCCAGAATGCGATGCGAAGCACGAAGAACGCGACCCAGATCAGGATGAACAGTACGAGGAAGCCGCCGAACAGGCCGAAGTACGGGTGGCCCCCGATCGGACTCGGACCGAACGCCCCGTACAGGTAGAACAGGAAGATCACGCCGACCACGGCGGCCACGGCGATGCCGATCGCGACGTAGAGGAATGCTCGACGCCGCCGCCGGGGTCCTGGGTACCCGTACGCCGCAGGGTAGTCCACGCGCCGATACGAGAGGCCGTAGTATCTGAACCCTCGCTCCGTCGGGGGCGCGCGACCCAGGACACGAGAGGGCGGCCGGAACGCCGGAAGCTCTCCTTCCCTTTCGCGGCGGCGTACCCCGACGCGTCGGACCGGCCGCGCCGCGACCGGACCCGTTCTACGTCGGCACGCTTATGCGGACGACCGGGCTCGGAGCTTCTGCGCGGGGATGGCCCAGCCTGGTAAGGCGCAGGATTGCTAATCCTGTGGTGATTTCACCTCGGGGGTTCAAAGGGGCGCCGGGACCCGCCGGCGTCCGGAGCATCCCCCTCCCCGCGTTCGACCGTCGTCACGATCCGGGTTCGGATCGGGCGTGGTAGACGTCGCCGTTGCGACGCACCGAGACGACGGTGCCGCGCACGGGAAGCGGCCCGTCGATGATCGCGAGAAGGCGGACCGCCTCGGGCAACTCCACGAGGGCGAGCCGATGCGGCGCGGGCCGTCCCTCGGGCGGATTCGTGAGCTCGGTGGCGGCGAGCACGGTCCCGAGCGGCGCGGCTGCGTAGCCGCGGACCCGGGTCGAACCGCAGCGCGGGCAGGGTCCGTCCGTCGGCAAGAATCGCGCCTGGCATGCGTCGCAGCGGCTGAGCTCGAAGCCGTCCCCCGTCACGGAGCCTCCTCCCGGGCGAGGATCGTGACGAAGTTGTGGGTGCCGATCCCGCTCATCGCCTGGGCGAGCGCGACCCTGGGCCGACGCGCGACACCATGGGCCCCGGCTTCTCCCCGTAGCTGCAGCGCGGCCTCCCCGACCTCGGCAAGACCGGAGGCGGCGACCGGATGCCCTCGACCGATCACGCCCCCGCTCGGATTCAGCGGGATCCGGCCGTCGGGCGCGAAGTCGCCGTTCGCGAGCGCGTCCGCTCCCTTCCCCGGTTCGGAGAAACCGAGGTCCTCCGCGTGGACGTACAGGAACGGAGAGAACGCATCGTGGACCTCGGCCACGTCGATCTCCTTCGCGGAGAGGCGCGCGTTCTCGTACGCACGCTTCGCGGCGATCCGCGTTGCGGCAAACGTCGTCAGATCGTCGCGGTCGCTGATCCGCAACGCCTCGAACCCCTGTCCGATGCCGACGACGGTGGCGGGACCGGTGCCCCGCTCGACCACGAGCGCGGTCGCGCCATCCGAAATCGCCGAGCAATGCAACAGGCGCAGCGGGGTTGACACGAGCCGGCTCTTCGCGACCTCCTCGGCCGTGACCGGCTTCTGGAACTGCGCGGCCGGGTTTCTCGCCGCGCCCGCTCGATCGTGGACGGACGCTGCGTCGAGGATGTCCGTCGTGCGCCCGTAGCGCTCGAGGTACCGCTGCGTGACGATCGCGGCGAGACCCGGCATCGTGGCCCCGGCCGCCACCTCGGACGGATGGAGGGATGCCGCGAGGGCCCGGGTGACCGCCGCGGTGCTGCGATCCGTCATCTTCTCGGTCGCGACCACGAGCGCGCGCTCGAAGCGCCCGGACTCGAGCGCGACGACGGCCTCGTGGAACGCCATCCCCCCGGTCCCGCTCGCCGAGTCGATGCGGAACCCCGCAGCAGACTCGAGCCCGAGCCGGCTCGCGAGCCGGGGGAGGAGCGCTTCGGGACCGTGCGGCCCGTGGGAGAACATCGATCCGGCGACGAGCAGGTCGATCGGCCGTCGGCCGATCCCCTCGAGCGCGATCTCCGCGGCTTCGGCCGCGAGGTCGATCTGCCCCTCGGGCCGCTTGCCGTAGCGGCCCATCCCGACCGACGAGATGTGAACGCTCATGTGGCGGCCAGTCCGGGGCGACGGAGCAAGAACCGGGCCGTGTCGAGGAACCGTGACAGCGGCATGCCCTCTTCCCAACGCAGGATCCCGTGTCCATCCCGGGTCGTGCTCACCGGCGGAACGCGGCGGCAGATGACGCGCAGAACGCCGGTATCGGGCGGCGCGCTTGCGAGGAACATACGCCAGGGCTCCTCCGAACGCAGCCCAATCCGCCGGTAGGCATACAGAACGGTGAGGCCCACCCGCCCGACCGCTCGCCGATGCGCCGCGAGCTGGGCGTCGGCGCGGCCGCTCGCCGCGGTGAACCGAATCACCGCCTCCGACGAGGCCTTGACCTCGAGTGGCAGCGCGAACTCCCGGCGGAGGGCGACCAGGTCGAAGCCGAGGGAGCCCGCACCGCGGATCACGAGATACGGTTCGCGGATCAACTGCTCGAACGACGCGCGCTCGCCGGGTTCGAGGTTTCGGCCGTACGCGCGTACCGCGGTCGGTTCCCCCTCGAGCAGCGCCCGAAGTTCGCGTTCGTAGGCGGACGACGCCCGGCCGACCACGGTCGCGGACTCGCGTCCCCCCAGAAATATAAGGCGGTCGAGCGGTCCCCGCCATCGTGGCCACCCCGGGAACGCTCGATCTTGTGATTCCCGATCTGGCCGTGGCCCGAGTGCTCGTCGCGCTCGTCGAGGATTCCGATCGTCGCCGGACCGTTCGAGGGGTGGCGTCGCAGCCGGCCCGATTCCGCGTGAGCGAGCTACGGACCCGGCTCTTGCGGGAGCGCGTGTTCGAGGACTCGACGCGACTACTCGCCCGGCTGAAGCGGCGGGGCCTACTCGTGGAGGTCCCCGAGGGGCACGGCGACAAGATCTACCAGGTTCCCTATCCGACCGAGCTGCGGCAGCTATTGCTCGACGAAGTAGGGCGGACCGAGGCCATCGACCCGTCCGCACTGCAGCCGGTCCCCGACGAGGGGGCCGAGATCCGCTCGATGGACCTAGAATTCCTCGAGCATCTGAGGGAGGTACTGGGCTCCCGCCTCGACGCGACGGTCGAGTTCGGGAGGACGTTCGACGTGAAACGGCTCGCGGCCTACTTGCGCGGTCTCTTCGGCGAAACCCTCTACTTCGATTCACTGATCTCGCTCCTCCAGCAGTTCGCCCTCGCCGACGCGCCCCTGATCGCACCGACCGGTCGGATCACGGGGGCCACGGGGTTCCACCTCGCCCTCTTCGGCCCGCCGGGCACCGGAAAGACCTTTTCGATCGACGATCTCGTCCGGGGGAATCCGCGCACCGGGGTCCCGCCCCACGGCTTGCCCGGTCGGAACCGCTACTGCGGGGGGATCACCCCAGCCCAGTTCTTGCGCGTCGGCGCGGCCTACACCGGCCGCACGTTCAACTTCATCGTGCCCGAGTTCAATGACTGGTTCAAGTACCGCGGAATGGTCGAGCCGCTGAAGCTCGTCATGGAACAACGGGAGGTGAAGTGGGAGACGACCTTCGGCACCGTGGGCCCCTACACCTTCCGCTCGTTCTTCTCCGTCAACTACAACGTACGAGCGGCAGGGGCCCAGGACTACTGGACGACGGTCGCCGATCCGAACTTCGCCGCGCTGGAGGACCGGATGCTCCTGCGTTTCCACCCCATGACGCGGGAGCGGTTCCGTGCGGTCGAGGCGAGCGCGGAGCGGCTGGAGCTCGGCGAACTCGACTTCGACCTCGCCGGTCGGATCCGCGACCTCCTTACGCTCGTCTACGCGGTCGAGACCGGCCATCCGCTCATCGCGGGGCAATTCCGTTCTCGCCCCGTTCGGTTGGAACGCGGCCTCTACGATGCGCTGCGTGCGGTGTCGGAAAAGGCCCTGAAAACGACCCAGTTCCCGAAGTTCTCTCCCCGGCTCAAGTCGCGCGCGGTTCGGCTGGCGGCGGCGGCGACGCTGCTCACCTACTTCGCGGACCGCTCGAGCGGTCCCCTGCGCATCGGGACGGTCGAGTCGGAGTTCGCCCGCCGGTTCTACGAGGAGGAGATCCGTGCCCGAGAGGGACGTCACGGAAGGGTCGCTTCCTGAGGGCAACGGCCCACACTACCACCTTCCGGCGGACGACGAGATCCGTCGCGCCGCGCGGAGGCTCGTCCGTGGGCGAAAGGCGACCTTCGCCTCCCAGCACCAGTTCCTCGCCGCGCTGGTGGGCGTGCTCCGGCGGGACGATCCGCTGGTGGTCGTGAGTGGGCGCCGCCTGCACCGGCTGGTCGTAGGGCTGCCAGGACTCAGGCTCACCGTGCACTACACCGAGCGCGAAGATCCCCGGCCCCTCGAGGCTTGCCCCGTGTGCGGCTCGAAGCTGAAGCCCATCCGCAATCGCACGCTCACCGGGGACTCGGTCGTCCTCGGGTTGCGGTGCACGCGATGCGACTACTGGACGCACCGAATCCGTCGCGTTCCGGTGCGCTACCGCATCTCGAGCGGCCGTCTCGCCGCGCGGTCCGTCTAGCCCCTAGCCCTCTTCCCACGGGTCCCGGTGCGGCGGCGGGGGTGCTGCCGGCGTCGTCGGCGCTGCCGGCTTCGGTGCTGCCCCGCGCACGACCGGAGCCGCAACTGGAGCGGGCGGGACGTACGGAGAGGGGGGCGGAGGTCGGTGACGGCGGGATCGCCCTGCCACGAACAAGACGATCGCTGCGGCGGCAGCTCCCACGACGATCCCGAGGAACAGCCCGGCGAGGAGGGACGGACCGACCAGCGACGAGCTGGGCGAGGAAACGTCGAGGTGGTACGTCGTGTTCCATTCCGCGCCGACCGCGTCCTCGATGAAGAGCGTGATCGCGTACGAGCCGGCGTTGGCGTAGGTGTGCGAGACCGAGACGCCACTTCCGAACGAGCCGTCGTCGAACCCCCAGACGATCGTGTACGGTTCGGTGCCGCCCGAAATCGCGGCCGTGAATTGCATGGTGGTCCCCGTGTTTACGCCCGAGCTCGAGGGCTGCGCGACGAGGCTGGCGGACAGCTTGGGGTTGACCTGGATCGAGAGGTACTCGGTCGCGTTGTGACCGGAGGCGTCCGTGTATACGAACCGAGCGAAGTAGACGCCGGTGGTCGCGTAGGCGTGCCGGACATCGGCGCCATAGGCGATCGTTCCGTCCCCGAGCGTCCACGTCCAATTGCCCGGCGTGGTTCCCCCGGCGACCGTCGCGTTGAGCCCGACCGCCACGTTCACGTCGGTCACGTTGGTTGGGCTTGCAGCCACCGCCGCGGTGGGCAGCGGAGCGACGTCCACCATCGTCGTGGAGCTGGACACCCCGCCCCCCGAGTCCGCGGAGGTCACGGTGACGAGGTACGTGCCCGTGGTGTCGTACGTGTGCGTCACCTCAGCGCCGGTCGCGGAGGTGCCGTCGCCAAAGAACCACTTGTACGACATCGGGGCGGTGCCCCCGGAAACGGTCGCCGACGCGGTGAACGAGTCGCCGGCATCTACGCCCCCGGAGTGAACGCCGGAGAGGCTGACGTGGACGTGGAACGAAGGACTCACCGAGAGAACGGTCTGCTCGGATGCGTTGAAACCGAGGCTGTCCACGACTTCTGCGGTGATCGTGTAGGTTCCGTCCGAGGTGGCGGTGCAGTTGAGCTCGGTCGAGTTCACGCTCGCGCACGAGGACGGTAGACCCGAGTAGGTGATGGTCGAGGGACCCGCGCCTCCGAGGTAGCCGAGGAGGATGTGGGTCGCCACGTTTGCGTCAACTGGATTCGGGCTGGCCGCGAGGTAGGTGATCTGAGGCGGGCTTGCGAGCACGCTGACCGTGCCCGACGCGTCGTTGCCCACCCAGATCTCACCCGAGCCGGGAGCGGAGCTTCCGGCGAGGAGGATCGGTACAGCGACGAGTGGCAGCTGACCGACGGGGATCGTAACGATCGAGCCCTCGCTCGCCTCTACCGACGATCCGTCGATGACGGTCAGATTTCCCGCGTACGCCGGCGCGTCGGTCGTCGCCACGTAGAGGAACGCACGCGACGGATCGTAGGTGATGGACCAAGCCATCGCGTGCGGCCCGATCGCGATCGGACCCGCCTCGACTGCGCCGGTCGCTGGGTCGATGATCCAAACTCCATTCTCTGCGAGCGCGTAGACCATCTGGTCGGACGGATCGTACGCGACCGAGATCAGGTCGGGAATGGACGTGATGGCCGGTAGCTCGGTCGCCCCGGTCGTTCCGTTGAGAATGTCGATCGTCGAATCGGCTGGAGTGGTGAGGTCGAGATTGACGAAGAAGATCTCGTTGGTCAGGTTGTCGAGGGTGGTCCCTCGGATGTTCACCGTTCCGACGCCGAGCCCGGTGTCCACGACCCCGTTGAGTGTCGGCAGCTGCAGGGCGATGAGACCGGAGGCGTTGTTCAGGTCCCACAGCAGCCCTGAGGCCGCGTTGATCACCAGGTCCGAATTGTTCCCCGGTAGCGAGTCATTCGAGCCGGTGATCGCACCGGTCGCAGGGTCGATCGCGGAGACACCCCCGACGAAGCCGACGTAGACCGTTGAGGCCACCTCATCCTCGACAATTGAGTCGGGTGGTCCCGGAAGAAGCAGAGGTTCACGTGCCGTCTGGAGAGTCGACGCGTTCAGGAAGTCCACCGCGTCGTCCGACCGATCGAGCACGAGAATCCTACCCGAGTTAGGATCGTAAGCGAGGTCCGATGCGCGCACGCCGATGTTGGGAGATACCTGCGTCGAGTGCTGGGTGACGAGGTCTGCGATGGTGATTGTTCGCGATTTGTTGCTCCACGCGTATAGCGACCCGTCCACAGGATCGACCAAAAGTCTCTGTGGTACTTTTTTGACTCCGACGACGCCGAGACCAACGGCGTACGTGGTTGAGTTGACTGTGGTGACGTGCGTTCCGCTGTTGTTGGCGACGAGGAACTCTG